>JAJCYL010000147.1 GCA_029262955.1 Cytophagales bacterium
TCTTACAATAGGAAATCTTAGTGAACGGTTAAACATTCAACCTCACATACTCTCAGGATTAATCAACAGGTATTTTAAAAAAAACTTTGTGGAGTATGTCAACGGTTACCGTGTAGAAACGGCTAAACGGCTTTTATTAGATTCAAACTTAAAGATTTTAGCCGTTGCCTTGGAATCCGGCTTTTCTAATAAAACTAGTTTCAATCGGACATTCAGAAAATTTACTGGCATGGCCCCATCAGAGTTTAGAATAACCAACAATTAATTTACTCTCAAGTAATCTGGGTTTTAGGTTATTATAAGTTTTAGGTCACAATTTACAAACTGGCACCAGATTGGTCAATCATAACTGCCTATCCAGCGTAAGATCAGAAATAATCAAATATTAAACATTATTACTGAAACCCTCTTACAATATGAAAACGAAACTGATTATTAGTAACAAGATTATAACGCTGTTTCTAACCTTTATGCTTATTCTCAGCGGAGAATTAAGAGCTCAGGATAATCAAAATAAACTGCTTCCCTCTGAAGCACTCACTCTTATGATCCATGCGGCTGCTATGAATCCTGAGTTAAAGAGAATAGATGCTACCAAGCCTTATCTTTCAAGGGTGATAACTACTGACCTATCCAGGGAAGAACAGTACATTTTAGGAGATATCTATTTCTGGAATTTTATGCCAGACGAAAGTTTCGAAATGTTCTCCAAATTCCTCGATGATAATAATGATTTGGCCAGAGCATCCTGGCAGCGTGTCCTGCAAATTCGTTTCAGGGCATATAACGAACACGATAAAGTGGAAGGGCTAATTAAAGAGTTTCGAGAGAAGTTCAAGCCGGATCCAAGAGACCGATTCTATGTGTTTGGCCAGACTCTGAACTTGGGGAGAAAATATGCCGAAGAAGTGAACCATGAAAGGGTGTTGTCTTTAATCAACGAAGAGTTAGAAACTTTGAATTATGAGGGAGCTTATAGATCTTTTGAGTTGCCTGGATTCTTTTTCGAGTCTTATGAGGTGCTAGGAAAGAAAAAAGAGGCCTTAACTCTTCTAAAAGAAGCGAAAAAAGGACTTGAATTAACACTTTCTGAGCGCAAAAAGAACTTACCCGAAAAGGATCTCGACTATTTACCATTATATGCTACTAGGGCATCAGGCATGGAAAATATAGTGACAGATAAGCTTAGTTACGGTCAAATGAATGGAAAATTTGAAGAACTTATCGACAACCTCAGTAACTACATAGAAAAGTATCGGTAGAAGATTAAGTGTCTAGAACCATCAAACAGAGAATCTGGATCAATCGTCAATGCCGTTGGTACAGAATACGATATTGATCTAGGTATATCATCGGTACAATCACTAAATAATGGAGTTAGAATTTTATTAAAATTAGGGACAGTTGAAACGCCATCAGAAGAGGTATTTTGGTCTAGATAAACTGTCCAGGATGTGTTTTATTAAGTTTGTTTTCGAGGTGATTTGGTTTTATGGCATGCCCGGCAGTTTCATAAGGAACAATAAACGAAATGGACAGAGCCATTCATTAAGTAGTGGTAATTATCGTGCTTGAGTATTTTGGCTCTGGCAAGAATTAATATTGAAAAGTTATGAAAATAAAAATTTTAACACTCATCCCTGTAATTGTACTGGCTATGAAAGCCCATTCGCAGGAAATTCAAAATGCAAGTAGTCTGAAGTATAAGAATATTTCATATCTCTTAAGTAAGCCTATAAACTATTCAGATGATCTGAAACATCCTACAATTATATTCCTTCACGGTGGAGATGGTTCCAACACAAAGCATCATCCAAGTAAGTACGCAGCAAAGGCAGGTTTTAGCTTTCCCTTTATTGTAATCGCTCCATCATGTGCTGGAGGTTGCTCCTGGTCAAGTATTGATCTGGAGGGAATATTAAAGCAAGCGTCAGAAGAAGTGAAAATAGATCCAAACCGTGTCTATCTGACTGGATATAGCATGGGTGGGGCAGGTGCCTGGGCCAATTTGAAAAAAATCAGTCATTTATTGGCCGCAGCTTCTCCACTTGCTCCAGCCGGAGGGAATACCAGAGATTTGTGCAAGGCAAAAGATTTACCTATTCGGGTTTATCACGGAACCGCGGATGGAGGACACCGGAATAGCCAGAATATGGTGGCAGCTTTAAAGGAATGTGGTTCAAAAAGTGCTGAGTTAATTTCGTTGCAGGGTAAAGGTCACGGCATATGGCCAGCAATTTTCAGTGATCAATCTTTTTATGATTGGTTACTTTCTAACGCTAAGGATTAAAGGCCAATACAAATCTGGGAAGAGGGGTATATCAATAAAAAGAATTAAATTTTCCACATTCAAGCACCATTGAAAGAGATTGAATAGTCTCACAAAACGAATAGGTAGAGAAGGCTCTGGAATTTTTTTGTCCATCATCCCATGCTTGATCCGTCTTAAAGGCCACTCTGGCAAGAGAAAAGCTGGTGAATGATTGAATAAAGATTCTATTACAGCACTTTAATAAACAGCCGGCGATTCGTTATCTTTGCTTAACTATGA
>JAJCYL010000148.1 GCA_029262955.1 Cytophagales bacterium
GCCGCATACCAATTTATCGTACTTCCAGCTAAAGAAGCGGTAAAGGACACATCCCCTGCATCACATCTAGTTGGAGCGTTCGTAGTGATTGATGCTTCATCCGGTAACCCATTAATAACTAAGCTTCTGTCTGCTGAATCTGTACATCCCGCCGCATTGGTTACTGTGTAGGTTATAGTGTGTGATCCCACACCAGCTATATTAGGTAAAATAGTACTTCCGGAAACACAGCTTCCACAACTTGCCGACCAACTTCCCCCCGCAGGTGATCCCCCCGTTATCGCTTGAGCCCCATCATCAATACAATATGTCAAAGTCGGACCTGGATCTACTATTGGCAATGCTTTTACTGTAAATATCTTATCGGCAAAAGCCGAACATACACCATTAGTTTTTGTTGCTCTTACTGTATGGTTACCGGACGGTGCTGCATCTGTGTCAAAACTAGACCCTGACACATAACTACATCCCACACAAGACCAGCTTACTCCCGTAGTTGCTGCAGTCAAAGTTACACTTCCACTATTGTCACAGGCTTCCTGATTTGCCCCTGGGCTGACTGTTATCTGCTGATCAACAGCTACAGTTGATGTTGTACTACTAGAACATCCATTAGCATTAGTAAAATTTTGAATTATGGTATGTGTTACGCCCTTTGGAGTAAGGCCTAAATCTATAAAATGGCCTCCAGTTATAATGGCAGTAGAACTCGAAAATGTTGATCCAGCATCAACATTTGTGAAATTCCATATATCAGGATCTATAGCATCACTGCAATATGTTCCCATTGCAGAAAAATTTAATGCAGTAGGTCCATTAACAGTAACAGTAAAAGTTATAACACTGGTACCATTGTCAAAGACTCTGGTAGCTGTAGGAAAATATGTACCCGGTGTACTAGTTGTAAATACCCCAGAACTATTAGCGCCACCCGCCCATGTAACACCGACATTATAGGTTAGTGTACTGGCAAGGTTTACACTTCCTCCTGCGCAAAAACTGTGTGACAATGCTGTGCTTTCAAAATTCTTCCAATTAACTGTTGAAAAGTTAGTAGAAAAATTACTCGTAGTGGTCCCAATTACTATACAGGCAGAAATACCTTGTATCGGCGCTGCATACCTTTTATCATCAGCTTTTACAGTTGAGTTTGTTGAACCAGTACTACTACTCCCGGTACTTGCACTTGTTGGTTCATATCTATATGTCCTTTGTATGAAATCGGTACTTGGTTGAACGGTAGTACAATTAAAATCACAATTACCCTGTAAACATTGAGAAGACGGAAGAACATTAGTTGGCCAGGTAAAAGGCCTGTCATTGTCTGCTGTATATGGACCTTGTGAAAATCCATAATGGCTCATCAACATCAGCAGTAAACACACTATAATGCTGACATTATTGGTGAGAAAATTCTTAAAAGCTGGATTGTCCATAACGTTTGAAATTTTAATAAACTCCCCACTTAATAACTAAGTGTCATAATAATTATAATGTCTTTCTTATGCCGAAGGAAATATTTCTAAGGGTAAAAGCCTTCTCATCATTGCCGGTACCTACTCTTTCATTAACAATGAATACAGCTTCACTCCTAATAACGACGCTTAGTTTCGATAGAACACTTATCATCGCCTCACCAAACAAAGAAGGTCCTAGTAGTGTACTCGGTAACTTCTTATCTGTATCTATACCACTATATGATTGAAAGTAACTGTTAAAAGCTAACCCACCATACAATAAAAAGATTTTGTTTTGATTTAATAGATTGTATTTAGCCCCAAAGTGAACAGGAACTCTTGTAACCTCTGAAGAATTAAACTCTTCATCATGGTAACCACCACCAATTTCAAGAATAATTTTATTGGTCAGAACATAAGACAAATCAAACTCCGCACCCCACCCTATCGGATTAAGTACATACCTCAATCCAATTTGCTTGCTTCCATTCAATAGAAATGAAGGTTGCAATAATTTAGAACCTCCACTCGTTTTTTCACTCTCCGTTTTGATATTTAGATTTTTGGCTTTTTGTCCTACAACCAGGCCTGTTAACATAACCCCTATTAAGACCAGTAAAATCCTCAATCGTTTCATCACAATTATTCTTAGCCAATCTTTATATAGTAAATCATTGAAATCGTATCATTCTTCAAATAATGCTTTAATTCTCATAGTTGCGGTAATTGTCATTTGGTAAGCATTAGCTTCAAACATTTCCCGTACGCACGACCGCCACTGGGCCTATTGAGCTTTTATCGCAAATTTTCCTTCATCACTTTCGATAATCTCATAGTTTGCCCTTTTACAGAGTTCTTCGACAGTCATTCCAAATTCCTGTGCTTCCTGTTCAAATTGTTTATATGGTCTACCATAAAATTTGCTTCCCTCAGCAATTTTTTCTCCGAAAACATCAAGCTGGCCTGATATATTGAAAGCTTTGCGCTTCTGTTCTATTTCCTTTAGAAATGTTCCTTCATGCAAAGCTTTGTACACATAACTAGCCAGGTTTTTGACCGTCTTTTTATTACGTGAAATCTCAATGGTCTGCTCAATGTAGAAATAGTCCCAGGTAAACAAATCATCTTCGGTGATCTTCTCCTCAAAATAGATTTTTCTTCTTATGGCATGAATTGTCGATATCGGAATATTGCACGATGCCAAATCATACTCATATTTAAACCGCAGATCCTTACTGGCCCTTAACTCCTGCCTGACATCGGTTCTAAACATAAATTTAACATTAAGCACCTCACGGCCACCTTTTCCACCACGCACCTCCTTTATGGCAAATTCAGCCCAGGTACCCTTTAATTCCTGCATTGCCGGCATGAGCACTTTACGTTTAAAATTATCATAACGCTTTTCGTATTTATCACCAACTCCTAGCGCTTCCTTGAGCTCTTTTACAGAAATTTCAAGCACCCCTTTCCAGGGTTGCTTCTCCCGTATCATCCAATAGATCTTGTGAGACCACTCATATTTAAGATTACGCAGCAGCTCCAGCTCTCCCCTTGTGAAATGATCCCTGGTTAATGAGAGTAACTTCTTAAAATCCTGCTCCAATTGAACATGGAACTCACCTTCACTGTAGAATACTTTCGGAAATGGATTAAATGTCACTGACTTGAATTTCTTTCCATATACTTCCTCAACATAGTTTTTGGGTAACTCCAGGACACGACTTTGAATCTGCCTAATAATATCCCTTGCTTCCTGCCAGGCTTTTGCGGTAGCTTTTTTGAAGTGAGGTCTAAAAATTCTATATGGAAAAGTATAATGTAACCGGTTGGGTTCCTGCCGGTGATCAATGGATAATATTTCTGTGTATAGCCTATGTTCAGCTATCTTGAATGCAGAGTTTGAAGCATTGATCAGTACATTGGGTTGTACTACTTTATAAAACTCAGGGGATACATTTCTTACAGCAATTGCAAGGGGTAATTCCAGCTGGTTTATTGTTGTGTTTTCAGACTCTTGCATTGTGAATTTAAATTAGAAATGCGCAATCAATCTCCGTATCCCCTACCATTGCAAGGTAGATAGTAGTAAACTAAATAGCAAGTTGGTCAACTTTTAGTAGTGAATAAAAAAGGCTGACATTGCACAAAGCCCTCTTTACATAGTTATCCACAAACAAAAAAATTACTAGTTATAGCGATACATACTATTATGCGGTCAACTTTTAGTAGGGAATAAAATGATAAATCCGCGTTCATTACTTCTATTTTTTTTAGTTAAAGCACATTTCTCGACGTCAACTTTTGGTAGTGGATAAACTCACCTTTTTAAGGATTCTATCTCATTAATCGAAACAACCACGATAAATAGCCGTCAACTTTTGGTAGGGAATAAACCAGCCCTAACGGAGCACACCTAATCCCTATTTAATGCGATTGTAAGCACTAATGGGGTCAACTTCTGGTAGTACTGATATATCCACTTTAAGGGTGAAAGCGTCAACTTTTAGTAGTTAATAAAGAAGCTGCAGCAGGTCCTGTAGGTCTTTTTGCCTTCTTTTGGCTAAGTATTCAGGTCTGGCAGGAATACCGTCAACTTTTGGTAGGGAATAAAACTATGAATGGTCAACTATTAGTAGTTAATAAAACAGGCTTTAACCAACTTTTGGTAGGGAATTGATGCATTTAAGTCAACTTTTGGTAGGGAATGACGCCTCTAACCTCTTGATAATCAATTATTTACACGGTTGTAATATAGTTACTTAATAATGATAATAAAATAAAGTTAATAGATAAGGCGTTTGGCCTCCAATCGACCCAAACTAGAATAAAAACATGCTCAAGGCCAAACATATCTAATAAACTATTTTTACACAACAAATAAATGGTGATGCTGAGGATGCAAGGACAGCACTAATAGCCAAAGATAATTTGGCGCCAAACCGTTGCAGAAAAGTTTTTACTAATTTCATTAGCAATTAAAAATTTAAAAATGGGGTTTTGCCGCCACCGAAAAAGCAAATATTATTTTGTTGTCAACAAATTACCAATCATATCACTTTTTGAATAATCAATTTCACTCATACAAACTACTCCACCCTGCAGGAGTCTGCAATTGAATTAAACAGCCATTTCACAAACTTTAAAGGATCCAGGTCTTACTAGATGCAAAGAATTTTTTTTGCCTCAAAATTTTTGCATTCATTAATGAGATCCCCAAAACAGGTACTCAATTTTCTAACAATTGAGAAGAAAATTTATTCCTTTCTGATTATTTTAAAACTATTGCCACTCATTCAACTTTCTCAAAAAATTTCTGTTGCTATTGCCCACCACTATTTCAAAAACACAACCATAAGCCCTTTGAACAAAAATTCACTGATTCTACATCTTTCCCTAATCCTTCGAAATGGTCACTTGCACATCTGCCTCCATTTCCTAAATAAAGCCTTCGTATTCAACAACACTGCTTTTTGAATTTTAACTTAAAATTGGGTACTTCCACACAGACGACTTAGAACCGGTCTACGACCTAAGATTCACAAAAGCGCTGACGCTAATCTTTTTTCCCTACGGGCTGCC
>JAJCYL010000149.1 GCA_029262955.1 Cytophagales bacterium
GGGAGATAAATTTGAATTTGAAATGATATAAGAATTACTTATCTCCCTTTCTAAGGATCTGGTCAAAATATCAAGTAATCCATCTTCAATTCCTAGGTTGTTGGTGAAGTGTAGATTGGCCTGGGTCAACAAATTATTAGCATCTACTCGCAAATTTGAAGAATCTGTGATTAAGTCGTTAATTACGCCCTGTTGAGAATCTGGGAAAATTGGGATAGAGATGTTTTCTATATGATGTGGCTCAATGTGTTTGACAACACCTCCATATCCAGATTGCGTTACTAAGCCATATCCAAATTTGGAACAAAGGAATGCGTACAGAAATCCTTTTCTAATCCTCAGATCTGAAGGGTTAATTCTTATTAAATCATCTGTCCCAATCTTACCTTCATGGTCAGTTGATGTGTAAGCAACCTTTCCTAGCGTACCTGATCTTGTCAAAAGGATCCATTCCTTTTTTAACTCTAAGTCTTTAAGGTGTGGCGAATATTTTGTTGACACATATTTACCGGAACTCATGTTTGATTTAAAAAAATCAGAGGCAGAATAGAACATTCGGCCATGCACCGGAGAAGAAACATAGACTCTTTTATGAATATTCCCTTTAAACAGATCAGAAGCTTCACCCTTAAGTTTTACCGTTTCGAAAGGGCATAATTTTTCTATTAATCTTTTTGCGTTAACCCCCTCACTCAAGTGAAAAGATGCGTCCATCCTTAAATGAGATTCAGCCAGCCATTTGTTGCTTATTTTGATCGATTTCATGCTTTATTTTTCATCTTCGAATATTCAGAAGAGATTCTATGCAAATCATCATCCAATTGCTTTAGCTTTTCTCTTCTTGTTTTCAATTCGATTGAGCCATCCTTCTTTTTTACTGCATATTTAGTTTCTGTATCAAATAGGATTTCAGCCCCATCGTCATCACGGAGGTATATAGGCACTCCTCTTCGATCTTTACCCAGTTTTTCAGCTATAGCCATAAATACCTCATAGTCTTCTGCACTATCTTGCACTAACTGTCGTTCCAATTCTGTCTTTTTCTGCAAGAAGAGTAGGGAGGCTTGCACACCTACCTGCGGGAGAAAGGCCTCTACAGCCAAGTCAACAGAAGCGAGGATCTTGAATTTATCCAATATCCATTCCCGAACAGGAAGAGTGTTTGGGTTTCCTAATATCCCGTCAGGTAATACGATGGCTACTTTTCCTCCCGGTTTCAGGAAGTTGTAACATGCTTCAATGAATAGTACTTCCGGGGCATCACTGTATTTGGACAAGAAGTACTGGCTGGCAATTTCGGCCTCTACTTTTACTTTCGCTACAAACGGAGGGTTGGTGAAAATGATGTCGAATTTTTCACGAGCGTCATTGCCATATCGGCTTTCAATGTCTTTCATCTCTAAAAGGCTTTTGCCAATAGCACCCTGAATTTTTTCAATCTCAGCTGGGTGTTCCCAATTAGGGTAGGCAAGGGAATTGACATGAAAAATATTGGCGTGCCCATCACCCGCCATCACCATGTTCATTCGGGCAGCTTTTTTCAGGTCAGGGTCAAAATCAAAACCGAAAATGCTACGCTCAGCATACTCCCTTACTCGCTCGTTTACTTCCAATGAGTTGAACTTCTCTGCCAGTAGTGGTCCGTCTAAGTCCGGGTACAACTCAACGGCAATTTGCTTTCTCACATGGTCCAGCACCATCACCAAAAAACCTCCTGATCCACATGCAGGGTCGAGTACACGGTCATTTTCTGTCGGGTTCATCATCTCTACCATTGCTTTGATGATGTTTCTTGGGGTGAAGAACTGACCTGCTTCTTGTTTCAGAGTGTTGCTTACAATCGTTTCGTAAGCCATACCTTTCACATCCACAGAGGCATCCAGAAAGGAATATTTCGAAAGCTCTCCAGCAATAAAGGAAAGCCCTTTGTCTGTGAGGCCAATGGCTTCATTTCCGTCAAAGACCTCTGAAAATATTTCATCTCTTTTAAGTTCCTCAAACAGCCCTTTGATTCGCTTGGCAACAGCTTTGCGACCTTCCTCCGTATTCTGCTCTTTTACTCCAACCCAGAACTTTCTTCGGTAGCTATCCTCAGAGGGCATAAACCTTCGTTTCTCATCATATAGCTTGCAGAATATTAGGTTTAGCAATTGCCAGAATGCATCCTTTTTGCGGCCTTCATTGCCATAAATATGATCGTGAGATCGCTTAAATACTTTTATCAGGGAGTCATTTGCTGGTTTCCTACTGAAAGAGCGGTCAGATCTATCCAAGTCTTCTAGTGTTTCTCCTTCACCAGGAAAATCAGAAAGGTCCACAAACTCATAATCAAAGCCCATGGCATCATCTTCCTTTTGTAGGTAGTGGTAGCTGGAGCCATTAGCCCAAAGACCAAATTCACAGCTTTCCACTGCACCCATGGCGTTTTCCAGTGTGGGTTTTACGCCTTTCTTCTTGTCTGCATCTTTTACTTTATCGTCTTGAACCACACAAATACGGATAATGAAATCCTGCTCATGTGGTTTCCCTTTTTCAAATAGAACTAATTCAACCTTCTGTTTTTTGGGCTTCCCGGTATCGGGGTCAGTGTATTGGATGGAAAAGCCACGTTCCATGTCATCAAGGTCAAAACCATACTCTTCATTGAGCATTAGGATCACCGATTGTAGATTGCTTTCCTGTGGCTTTACTTTTTTGACTTGACCAGTCAGGATGCAAACCAGCTGGTTGTCTTCCAATACTATGTCGTCCTGTTCAATTACTTCTGTGGACATTATTCTATGGTTTTTAATAGTTCGTTAATTTTTTTTCTCTTATCCCGCCTGGAAGCATACCGTAGCAGCTTGCTTTTATTCACATTGTATTTTGCAAATGCCTGTTCATATAGTTTGTGAATGTTTAATCCGATTGGCTGCAAAAATTGCTCATGTTCAAACCATGCATTGACTAATATGGCTTCAATACTAGGTGACGAGTAGTCGCCTGATCGGTCTGTTGGAGTTTCGGAAATCAAAGCCGTTAGAATGATCGCTTCATCCTGTGGAATGAGGTATCTGGCAGTGGTTTCCTTATCGGGTTGTAGATAGACCTTCTTACTGAAGGATAACATCTCACCAAATAAGGAATCCAAATCATCTTTATTAAGAGCAAGGAATACCCAATACTTAATGATATCATCACCAGCAATTTCATTCAATAGGGCGGTGTCCCACATGACGATTTCACCAGGGTAAATTCCCTTTACACGATTGTAAATCCGTTTGGATTTAAGGCTGAATTTAGCTGAAAATTCAGGCTTAAAATCAAAGGTGTATAGGCCTCTACCTATCTGATACAGGAGTTTCTCTTTTTTCAGTTGATTCAGCCTCCAGGCAATAGTACTGCTAGATACATCAGGAAAATGCTCTTGAAGAGCATCAGTTATTTCCGTAGTGGTAAACTCCTGTTTACCAAAGAAATATTCCCTAAGATTATGTGCGAGATCGGAGTTTTTCATATTACAGTTGACAAATATACGTTTGTTTTTTTAAAAACAAAACTTTGGCAATATATGACTACTTTTGCCAAAATAATAATTTGCTCTTCTTAGCAATCAAGCATTATTAGTCCGTATAGAATATAGTCTTGAAGAAATGTGTTGACGCTATCATGTTTATTCAAAAAAAGCGAACGATTGATTGATGATAACAATGGTAATTAGGGCGAAATTCAACGGACTAGGAGGTATCCTATGGGTTAGGAGTTAGACGTGTTTTCGGTAACTCAAAACTCTCGTTTTGTCTTCCCTCCAACACAGGTCATGGTATGTTTACATTCCGTTTCACTACACTACAAACATCAGAATTAAACTCTAATTCGGTGGTAAGAATTAGATGTCAAATACAAATTAGAATTGCACGAAAAACAGCTTTTCATAATTAAATCTCGTTTGCCCTCAAATTAATGTGACTTCATAATTCATTCTTTTCAAGGTTAGCAGGCT
>JAJCYL010000150.1 GCA_029262955.1 Cytophagales bacterium
ACACGAAGAGAAATTGGGAACCTCGCCAGGGAGATTTTCAAAGAAAAATTCAAGGAATTTGAACCGGAAGTGCTGGCGGTCGCAAAAGACGAAGAATTTATTCCCAAGTTTCTCACGGAACTCAATAAGGTAAAACAGGAGTTTGATAGTACGCTGAAACATTTGGGTAAAGAGGGCATGAGCATTATCAAAAAACATAACCTTGATGTCACTGATTTTGCCTATAAAGAAGGTGGTCCCGCCGGATATATTGAAAAGCTGTCAATTGGAAAGATCAATGCACCAGGTATCAGAATAGTGAGCTCTGCCCTTGATGTCTCCTCCTGGTTTGCCAAGTCAAACCCCATAAAAGGTGCGATCAAGACGGCCACGGAAGATGGGCTGATCGAAATTTTGCAACAGGCTGTTCATCATTACAAAACGAATCAGGTACCCTACGAATCGGCCAATGAAGTTCTAAAATACCTCTACACCTATGGTATACTGGCCGATTTGGCAGGTAAATTGGATGAGTACCGTGATGAGAATGAATTAATGCTGATATCCGATGCAGCAGTTTTTTTGAAGCAGATCATCTCGGATACGGAAACTCCTTTCATCTATGAAAAAGTAGGGACACGTTTTCATCACTACTTAATCGATGAGTTTCAAGACACTTCCGGATTCCAATGGGACAACTTTAGACCCCTTGTTGAGAACAGCCTGGCAGAAAACAATTTCAACCTGGTAGTTGGTGATGTCAAACAGTCTATATATCGATGGAGAGGTGGTGACCTGGATTTGTTATTGGAAGGTGTTCAAAGAGATATTGGAGAGGAAAGGACAGCGTTTAAGGATCTGACGCAGAACTGGCGAAGCCGTCAAAACATTGTCGACTTTAATAATTCAGTTTTTCATTTTGCACAAGAAGCGTTGGCAAAGCAGGCCATATTGAAGTTGGACGAGGTGGAGGACGAGGAAGCGAAGCTTGTACTTGTTGAAAAAGCCAAAAAAATCAGTGTGGCGTATGGAGAAGTAATCCAGGAGTGTGCCAAAGAATTTGATGCAGACGAGGGAGGCTTTTTAAGATTCAGATTTTTCCCTTTTACCGGAATGAATGGGCTCGAATGGAAAGACAATGCGTTACTACAGCTTCCAGGGATGGTTGAAGAGCTGCAGGATCAAAAATACTCACTTCGAGACATCGCAGTGTTGGTCAGAACCAGAGCTGAGGGAAGAGCGGTAGTCGATCACTTTTTACACTATCAGTCCGCTTCGCCAAAAGAAGGTTATAGCTACGATGTTATCTCCTCAGAGTCTCTTTATATAGAAAATTCTTCGGTTACTCGTTTTCTAATTGCTTGTTTGAATTACATCTACAAACCTGACGATGCCATTCAACGAGTACACATGGCTTACGAATATCAGGTATATATTAAACCAAACGACAAGGCACTCAACGAACTGTTTTCGGACTCGGCTGATCAAAGAGATGATGAAAAGTTCAGGGAACAGTTCGCCAATAATTTTTTTGAGTCTATTCCTGAGCTAAGGAAAAATTCAATTTATCAATTGATTGAGGAAGTGATTCGAATCTTTGAGTTGGATTCGTTTGGGGAAGAAAGAGCATATCTGCAGGCATTCCTCGATGCAGTAATTGATTTTACAAAAACAGAGAACGACGATATCCTCTCATTCCTCTCCTGGTGGGAGCTGATAGGAAGAGAGCGCACAGTAATGGTTTCAGAGGATCAGGACGCGATCAGGATTATGACCATACACATGGCAAAGGGTCTTCAATTCAAGGCAGTTTTGGTTCCATTTTGTGAATGGAATATGGATGGTCTTCAGGGTTTTGATAATATTTTGTGGAGTCATGATGAAACTCCTCCATTCAATCAAGCACCTTTTCTCCCGCTCAACTACAGTACTAAACTAAAATCAACAGTATTTTATAAGGATTTCTACCAGGAACTGATCAAATCTTACCTGGATAGTCTGAATATATTGTATGTCGCTTTTACCAGAGCTGAAGAAGTACTCATGGCTTCTCTACCTCAGCATCGAAACAGAGGCGAGATCAAAGCGAGTTCAGGCATCTTAGATCAATATTTTGATTCGGATTATAAATTGGACAGGTTTAATACCATCCCCAATGAGGATTACCTAGAATTATCCTGCGGTAATTATCCATCACTGGGAGTTGAGGAAATAGAAGAAACGGTGACTCCGGTATTTCTGGATCACTTTCCAAGCTACGACTGGTCAGATCGATTAACCATCAAAAGAGAATTTACAGCGGTCAATCAAATTGAGAAATCTGAGGTTGAACTTAATGTTCTTCGGGAGATATTAATAGAGCTGGAATCTGTTGAAAATTTAAGAAAGGTTATCACAACGAAATTAAATGAAGGATTAGCGCATCAAAGCCAGCGAGAAGCCATAAACTCAAAAATGAACCAACTGTTGTCTATGGAAAAGGTGAGAGCCTGGTTTAGCCCAACAGTTAAAGTAGCAATGAATGCCATTATTATTATGCCCGGACAAGGTGAGATGTTGGTGGATCGAATAGTTTACAAAACCAATGAGATTGATCTCATTCAGTTGGTATGTGTAGAGATAGCTGACGAGGAAAAGGAACAATTCAATGCCGCAATTGAGCATTTCAAGTCTGGCGATAAGGACGTGAAGGGTTATATTCTAAACCTGTCTACATCGGAAGTTATCGGCCCGCTTTAAGCTTAGTTTGAAATATTAACTGCTTGTTTGAGACACAAGTTATTCTCTAAAACGTCGAGCATGAATTTTGCAACATCCAACCTGGAGATAGTGATTTTGAGTTTCTGGTTGTCATCGGTAGTAGCGATAACAGGTTTTGAATTTTTTCTATTGGTTAAGCCGACAGGTCGTACAAAAGTCCAGTTGTGATTTGTTTTTTGGAGATAAGCTTCTTGTTCTTCATGGGCTTTATATGGATGCCTAATATTGCTGTTTTCGATAAACCATTTGAACCATCCCGGAATAGTCTTTTTTGTTGGACCAACTCCCCAGGCAGATAGTACAATTAATCGCTCGCTACTGACGTTGGGCAAAATATGGTCCCAGGTTTTGGTGAAAAAATCCTTTGGTGTAACCAGTGGTGCCCAGGGAAAATCATTGCTCCTGGAAATGTTCAAAGTACTCAGAATGGCGTCGAATTCACCTTCAAGAAGTTCAGTCTTAATGGCGTCCGCTGATCCATTTAAGATGGTCAATGATGAATGACCTGTTAGACGTTCGGGATTTCTAGTGACAGCCACTACTTCATAATCACGATCAATTGCTTCATTGAGAACCAACCTACCGGTTCTTCCTGTTGCTCCAAGTATTAAGATCCTCATTGCAAAATCGGTGGCATTTTAATTGGCTCGTAATATAGATTTTTTACTAATTAAGATAGGATAACCGGCTAACTTCAATTTCTTTGAACATCTGAATACCTTCAAAACTGACATAGTAAATTCCATTGCCTGATCAACCAACTTTCTTAGAAGATATTATCCTTGACCTCGAAAAGAAGAAGGTCGACTGGAAGAACACCACACTTGTCTTTCCTAATAAAAGAGCGGGTCTTTTTTTTAGAAAATACCTGGCCCAGCATCTGAAGGAAACTTCGCTCTCTCCGAAAGTTTATAGCCTGGAAGAATTTGTGCTCCATTTTTCTGACTCTGTTCAGGCCGATCAATTGAGCCTCATTTTCGATCTATTTGAAGTTTATAGAAAGATAAACCCCCGGGCCGAGAGTTTTGACCGATTCTATTATTGGGGAGAAATGTTGCTCAAGGATTTTGAGGACATTGACCAGCATCTGGTAGATCCCCGACAAATATTCCGTGGAGTGAAAGATCAAAAAGAGCTGGAAGAAAATTTTCGTTTCCTTGATCCCGAACATATCAAAGTGATTCAATCTTTTTGGTCCAGTTTTCTTCCTAAGGCTTCTGATCAACAAATTCAGTTTTTGAGACTGTGGGAAGTACTCTACCAGGTTTATCAGGAATTCAGGGATAAACTAAAAGGACGAAATGAAGGGTATAAAGGGATGCTCTACCGCGAGGTCCTGTCATTCCTGGATTTGAAAGTGAAGGTATGGGAAAAGGGTGACCTTGTATTTGCCGGGTTCAACGCACTAACTAAGGTTGAAGAGGAGCTCATTAAATATTTTGTTAGAGAAAAGAAGGCCAGGCTCTATTGGGACTATGATGACTACTATTTGAATGGTGAATTACAGGAGGCTGGCACTTATCTGAGAAAGTATAAAGCCGATTTACACCTGGGTAAATCATTTTCTGAACAGCCCTTAGATAACTTTCTAAAGACATCCAAAGAATTTAAATCCATTGGTGTTCCGCTCAGGATTGGGCAGGCAAAGGTGACAGGAAAATTACTAACTGAGGAAGAAGGTTTGAATGATGAGAGGACCGTTGTGGTTTTGGCTGATGAAGGCATGCTTTTTCCCGTTTTGAATAGTGTTCCTCCTTCAGTTCAGGACATTAATGTCACCATGGGGTTTCCGCTGAAGCACACTCCCCTTTATAGCCTGTTGCAAGCCCTTTTGGAGCTTCAACAAAATCTTAGACCCGGGAAAGACGGTAAGACTTACTTCTATTATCGCCATGTACTTTCGCTACTGCGTCATCCTTACATTATCGAAGCTTATAGTGAAGAGGTAAAGGCCATAGGTGATAAGATTGAGAAATATAATAAGGTTTATGTCGGATCAGATTGGTTACAGGAATATCACACCTTTTTCGGAGAAATTTTCGTGGTTGTTGATGAAAAGACCTTACCAGCTTACGTGGAGGGTATCCTGGTTAAAATTGTTGATCAGGATACAGATAGCCTTGAAAAGGAGTATATCCATCACTTTTTAAGACAGTTGAGAAGATTAAGCGATTTAGTAATTGGCCGGGAAGTGAAACTGGAGATGTCAATCTTTTTGAAACTCTTCCGTCAAATCATGCAATCATTGAGACTGCCATTTAGTGGTGAACCATTGAGAGGTTTGCAGATTATGGGTATTCTCGAAACAAGGAATTTGGATTTTGAAAATGTAATTATCTTATCGATGAACGAGGGATCCTGGCCACAGGAAAATCGTTCGTCAAGCTTTATACCCTACAATATTCGAAAAGCATTTGAGCTGCCAACTTATGACCAGCAGGAGTCCATTTATGCGTATCTTTTTTACCGGTTGATGCAGCGCTCCAAACGGGTTTGGTTTATGTACAATACCGAGGAGGACTTCAATTTAAAAGGAGAGATAAGCAGGTATGTCAGACAGCTCGAATTGGAATCTGGCTATCAAGTTGAACATCAGCTGCTGACCCTTCCGGTTAATATTGTTCCGCCTCAACCCATCACTATCAAGAAGACCGAGGAGGTGATGGCTGGATTGAGTCGATATACCACCTCCACGGAGAACACGAAAAGGCTTACTCCCTCGGCGTTAAATATTTACCTTGATTGCCGACTCAAATTCTACTTTCGATACATCATCAACCTCTACGAACCAGAGGAAGTCAAGGAGGAGATTGATCCTGGCTCATTTGGGAATATCCTTCACCTGACTATGGAATTGCTTTATGGTAATTTCACCGAGGAGAAAGGTCATAATCATGTCACCAAAGAGGACATTGGTGAGCTGCGAAAACAATTACCCGAAATTGTAGCCCATGCCTTCAGGAAACACTATGGATTGATATCCGATCAGGATTTCAAGTTTGAAGGAAGAAATATCATTGCCCGATCAATTATCATGAAATTCGCCAATGCCATTCTTGATAAGGATACGGTTTATGCACCATTTGATGTGATTGGCTTGGAAGCGGGAGAACGGGAGGGGTTTGCATTAGAATTACCAGTTGATTTGAAAACCACGGTGGCACTCAAAGGAATCATTGATAGGGTAGATCTAAAAGATGGTGTGGTTAGGGTTATAGATTACAAAACCGGAAGAGACGAGAAAAAGGCCGAGGACTTGGCATCTTTGTTTGATCGTGATGACAAAAAGCGGAACAAAGCCGCCATGCAGGTCCTTTATTATGCCTTGATGTTTCATCGGGGTTATCCAGAGATGGATTACCCTATTATGCCCGGGATTTTCAATAGCCGTGAACTCTTTAGCGATGAATTTGATGTAAAAATCAAAATGGTGAACGAGAAGGGCCGATACTCCCAGGTATGGGATGCCCGGCCACTCTTACAAGAATTCGAGAGTGAATTATCAGGACTGCTTCGTGAGATTTTTGACCCATCCGTTGATTTCGATCAGACCGAAGATGTAAAGAAATGCCGTTGGTGCCCTTACAAGGGAATTTGCCATCGTGGATAGTTCGTATTTATTACTTTTTTACCTCGTCCTCGTTTGCAATGAGGATGTGCTCAACTTAACAACTGAATTTTAACAAATCAGACTCGTCCTTGTTTACAACGAGGATGCTGTGCTCAATTAACCACTCCATTAAACCTCGTCCTCGTTTGCAACGCGGATGTGCTCAACTTAACAACTGAACCTTAACCAATCCTTTCTTTCCCGCATAATCCCTGGCTGAACTAAATATGTAATGTTCCGGATCTTCAACAATCATGGCCTTTACTGGATTATTGTGTAGATAATCAAGCCGTACATCCATCATGTTATTTGTACTCAGCTCTATCGCGTGATTATCATCCTTCCAAAACTTGTACTTAGAAATTCTTTTTAACCTCCTTCCCATAAATTCGAATTGTTCGAGCATCCACTCCCTACGACTTTCTGGTTCGGTAGCGATCATCTTTAGTATTCTTTTAGCCGTGAATTTCTTAAAATCACGGATAATAGCTGAGAGGTTATATCCTTTCTGGGCTTGTATAATCAAATGAAGATGATTGCTCATTATGCACCAGGAATACACAATCAAACCCTTATTGTCGATGCAGTAATTGAGAGAGTCAACGATCTCAATTTTGTAGTCTTTCCTTGAAAAGACATCAATCCAGTTGACAACGGTGAATGTGACGAAATAAAGAGCATTTTGATCAGAGATAGTGTAGCGATCTCCAGACATATATATAGATAATGTTTGGATAAATGTAAACTTATAAACCGTTATTATCAATAATTATTTAGATGAAGTGTGGTTGCCTTCATCCTCGTTGCAAACGAGGACGAGAACGTGGGTTGCAAACAAGATAAGAGCGTTTGCCATCAAGGTTAGATTTTGTGATGCTGGACTCTATCCTCTTCCTCGTTTTTAACGAGGATGTACAAATTCTTGACTCACATTCGTCCTCATTTATAACCTTATCCTCGTCCTCGTTTGTAACGAGGATGCCGTGCCTTATCCTCGTCCTCATTTGTATCGAGGATGCCTGCCTCATACTCGTCCTCGTTTGCAACGATGCTGTACAGTGGACCAATTTCACAAATATTTGGGCTTTTTGAAAAAAGAAATTGTTGAACATCAACTCAAATTGCAATACAAATTAAAACTTGATGTAAAATGAAAAATTCAAATTTTGAAATCTCTCAAACAATTGATGTAAGTCCGGATGAGGCCTGGAATGTGATCGGCGCTGTCTCCGGAGTGGACGAATGGTTAGCGCCAATTACCAGCTGCACCGTAGAAGGTAATAAACGCACTTGTGGTACTGCCGAAGGCTCATTCGAAGAAGAAATTCTGAATGTAGATCATGAAACGAAAACCTTAACGTACCGCATTCCAAGTCAACATATGATTCCAGTTGAGAACATTGCAGGACGAATGATCGTGACTTCAGCCGAAGGGGGTAAAGCTACCATAACCTGGGCATGGGAATTCGATGTTGTAGACGAAAAGAGTGAAGAGGCTCAGGGTGCCTTCCAAATGATTGGTAGCATGGGGATTAGTGGTATAGAATCATTGATAAACAAACAAGAAGCGTAGCATGGGAAAGATAATATTAATAGTTCTTGCCAGTATTAATCCGGCTGAAAAAGAAGCTGCAGAAACTTATGTAAAGGAAGTGAGCATCATGCAGGAAAGTGCCGGAGCGGTGACGTTGGATCGTTATCCGATTGCAGAAGCTTTCATTGGTGATATAACCCCAAATGTGGTTGCCATTGTGGAATTCCCTAATCAAGAGGCATTTGATAGTGTATTCAAATCAGAAGAATATGTCAGATTAATTCCACTTCGTGACAAAGGTTTCAGTCAGCTTAATGCTTTCATTTCGAAAATGAATTGAAAGAAATTTTAAAGGGGATCACTATCTTCGGTGATTCCCTTATTTTTTACCGCCTGATGATAATAGATCACAAAACATTTGACTTACATGGCAAAATGGTCTTTGAAAAAGCGATAATTAAAGCTCCTTTTTCAAAACCAAACCCAATGCCCGATGAAGCGTGTTTTCTATACGTCCGAAAGGGGTTGGGAGTGACCTATTCAGAAAACGATTTTTCAGAAATAAGTGAGAATGAGTGTATACTGATGAAGTGCGGCAGCTATTTGAACAAAATGCTTTCGGATAGAAGCGATGGCATTTATGAAGCAATAGCGGTCCATTTTTATCCGGAAACATTACAACAAGTATATCAAGGGGATTTGCCCGAATTTCTCAAGAATTCTTCCGGGAAATTGCCTGATAAACCTGCAGCTAAAATTGAGAATGATGATTTATTTCAAAAATTTTTTGATGGAATATTCTTTTATTTTTCCAATCCTGAATTGGTCAATGAAGAGTTGGTGATCTTAAAACTTAAAGAGCTTTTGCTCCTATTGGAGAATACTAAAGAGTCGGACAAGTTACATCACATTTTATCTGCCCTATTTTCTCAAAAGTCTTATTCGTTTAGATCAATTGTTCAGGCACATTTATTTGAAGCGCTATCCATTCAGGAGCTGGCTGCAATTTCTGGTCAAAGTCTTTCAGGATTTAAGAGAAAGTTTGCTGAGGTATTTGAGAAGAGCCCAGCTAAATACATTCGGGAGCAGCGGTTGAAGAAAGCAGCGGAGCTCCTGACTGCCAGAGATGGCAGATCTATTTCTGATATCGCATATGAATGTGCCTTCAGTGACGTAGCCAGTTTCTCCAACTGCTTTAAAAAACAATTTAAACAGACGCCCTCTCAATACAGAGATGGAATTATGGGATGAGAGCGGAGGTGGATTGCATCTAAGAGGTATTTTGCGGAACTTGTTGGTAATAACAATAGCCATCAAATAAAACGACCTAATATTAATTGTACTCGTCCTTGTTTTCAATCTTATCATCGTCCTCGTAACGAGGATGGCTACTAATCACAAACAAAAACGAATCCCATGAAAACGCTCTTCTTACTCATTACCTGCTTTATTTTTAATTCAGCGATGTCACAGGCCAAAAAATCAGGTACCTTGATGGTAAAAGACTTGCCGACATTCCTGGAAGAGAGGGAATGATGTTGGCTGTGGATTACCCGCCCGGAGCCAGTTCACCGAAGCACCGCCACAATGCCCATGTTTTTGTTTATTGCCTGGAAGGAACTGTAATTATGCAGGTGGAGAGTGGTGAACAAAAGACCTTGAATCCTGGTGACACCTTTTATGAAAACCCTGA
>JAJCYL010000151.1 GCA_029262955.1 Cytophagales bacterium
CGTGGCGTTGCAAAAAACTCGTTTTTGACAACACCTCGTTAGATGAGATCGTCAACCTTTTAGAAGAAAGTTATGGATTGACTGTCGAAGTGTCCAATGCTGAGTTGTTACGAAAACAAATTTCAGGATCAGTGCCTAGCAATAATACCAACCTTTTGATGGATGGATTATCTGAAGCTTTTGACCTGGATATTGTCTGGACTAAAAATCATGTAAAGATTAAGAGTAAGTGATATTCTAAAAATTGTTATTTATGAACCAAATCGCATCATTATGAAAAGACTTCTACTATTATGGAGCTTGATTTATTTGAATCAATTTCAGGCCAATTCACAATTGCTTGTCTCTTCTGGAGATTATAATCCGGATAAAGACTACGGAACGGGAGAATTAACTTTCCTGTCTGATATTCTCATTAGTTTGGAGAAGGAATACGATGTTTCAATTATGTACAATAGTGACCTGATTGATAATATATCAGTTCATTCCACCGGAGAGTATTCGGGTACATCGTTAGAAGAATATTTAACGATGTACCTGACTCCTCATAGGCTCAAGTACAAAAAGATCGAGGATAACTTCTATGTGATCAGACGAATAGATGTGGAGACTTCAGAGCCAGTACAAATTAAAGCGAAGTTGACCTATCCAAACCGGCCAGATGAACCAATGTTTGCATCGATTAAGCATCGGGACATGGAGATTCTTAATACCATAAGTAGTTCGGTTATGGCCACTATAAATGGAGAAGTGATCGATGCAGAATCTGGTGACGGATTGCCAGGTGTTTCAATCGTCATAAAGGGCACCAGTAATGGAACCATAACCAACGTAAGCGGTCAATTTTCTATTGAAGCAAACCAGGGAGATGTTTTAATATTTTCATATGTAGGATATAAGACCAGTGAGGTCACGGTTGGGACTAGCAATACCATCAATGTTTCCATGTCAGCTGACGTTACCGCGTTGAATGAAATTGTCGTGGTTGGATATGGCACACAACAAAGAAGGGATATTACAGGTTCGATAGCCTCAATTTCCGCAAAGCAGATACAAAATATGCCCGTAGTGAGTTTTGAGAATGCTATTCAAGGCCAGCTTGCCGGAGTACAAGTGTCAGAGACCAGTGGTGAGCCTGGGGCTGGACCATCTATTAGAGTGCGTGGATTAGGTTCAATAACTGCTGGAAATGAGCCATTATTTGTAGTGGATGGTTTTCCTGTTTCCAAAAATGTTGACGTGGGAGTACAGGGTGATCTTTTTAGGAGAAGAGCTGCTTTTAGGCCGCCACCAACTAATCCATTGGCTACGCTTAACCCTAACGATATTGAGTCAATTGAAGTATTGAAAGATGCTTCAGCTGCTGCTATCTATGGATCCAGAGGTTCTAATGGAGTGGTATTAATTACAACAAAGAAGGGCAAAAGGGAAGGTAAACCGGTTGTTAGTTTTGACACATATTGGGGTGTACAGTCTGTGGCTAATAAAATTGATTTAATGAATTCAGCGCAGTTGACTGATTATGTATTTGAGGCTAAAAATAATGCATACCTTCAGGATATAGATGGCGCATCTCCCAACGATTCAAATGCTGATCGTGATGCAAAAGCAATCGCAGCGGGATCAGCTCCAGATGCGAATTACCGTATTCCTGATGATTTTCTTAACCCAACAGGAACGGATACTGATTGGCAGGATGTTGTTTTTGACAACGCAGCTATTCAAAGTTATAATGTGTCCGTTGCCGGAGGAACTGAAGATATCGGATACTATATAGCTGGTGGTTATTACAACCAGGAAGGGATTATTGATGGTTCTGGATTTGATCGCTATAGTTTCAGGGTGAACCTTGAAGCGGAAATCCTTCCGAAATTGAATGTCGGTGTTAATCTGAATCCATCCTTTACGAAATCTGACAGAAAGCCGGCAGGATCGCCATATTTTGCCAGACCTCCCGGAATAGTTTATTCAGCACTTGTACATTCTCCAACGGTATCTCCATTCAATGCTGATGGAACAATTAATCAAAGAGATAATCAAAGTTTTTTATTTACCGAGACAGGTGCGGGTGCAGGTATGACAACCGCAAGTAATCCTCTGGCAATTATAGAGGCAATTACGGATGACCTTTCTCAAAATAGAACATTTGGGAATATCTGGGCTGAATACGAAATCATTGATGGGTTAAAGTTTAAAACTTTTGCCGGAGTAGATATCAATAATTATCAACGATCATTCTTTAGGGGAAATAGTTTGTTATTTAGGGATGCGGCTGTTGGAGAACCTTTTGGCCAATCCAGTTCTTCTCAAAGTGTAAGCTGGGTAGCCGAACAAACACTTTCATATAATAAAACTATTGCTGGGGACCATGTGATTTCAGGCGTGGCAGGATATACTGCCCAAAAGGAGACAATTGAATTTAATCAGGTAATTGCAGACAATTTCTTTGATGATCAGGTTCCAACAATTAGCGGGGGTCAGGTTACTTCGGGTACCTCCACCAAAGAAGAATGGTCGTTAGTTTCACTATTGGCACGAGGAAATTACTCCTATCGTGATAAGTATTTATTAACTGCTACAGTTAGGGCGGACAGGTCATCTCGATTTGGAAAAGGTAACAGGACAGGTATTTTCCCATCGATTTCGGGAGGGTGGAGACTTTCAGAAGAGACCTTTATGAGCGATTTCACTGCATTGAGTGATCTTAAAATAAGGGCAAGTTGGGGACAGACGGGAAATTTTCTGATTCCAAATTTTGCTTCAATCGGATTAATTAATCCAGCCAACTATGTGTTTGGTGGCGGCGGCGGAAGTCAGTCGAATGGTGTGGCTCAGGCGACTATCAGCAACCCGGATTTGAGTTGGGAAAAAACTGATCAGGTTGATATAGGAATTGAATTTGGCTTGCTTGCAGACCGTGTCTTTGCATCCATAGATTGGTATAAGACTACAACATCTGATCTCTTACTTGATGTGCAGGTTGCATCGGCATTGGGCTTTACCAACTCACTTCAGAATATTGGCGAAGTTGAAAATAAAGGATGGGAAATCTCTTTATCAACAAGAAACCTCTCCGGACCCCTTACATGGACTACAGACTTTAATTTTGCGACTGTAGATAATGAAGTAACTAAACTTGGTCCTAGCGGGGACCCTATTTTGAGTGCGGGAGGTGCAGGAAACAGGCACATAACAAGGATAGGGGATGCGATAGGTAGTTATTATGGATACGTTGTTGATGGAATCTACCAATCCCAGGCTGACATTGATTCGGCACCAGTAGACATGGATGCGCCTGACGCACAACCTGGTGATTTTAGATTTAAAGATGTAGATGGTGACGGTGATATCGACCCGGATGACCGCACTGTTATTGGTAATTATTTACCTGACTTTACCTGGGGAATTACAAACACATTTACCTTCAAAGGATTTGACCTTAAGTTGCTAATCCAGGGAGTGGAGGGTGCTGAAGTATTAAATCTGACAAGAAGGCATTTAGGTAATGGTGAGGCGAATTTTAATAGTTATGCAGATTGGGACAATAGGTGGAGGTCGGCATCTGATCCGGGTAACGGTGAAATACCAAGGGCTGATAGGCTATCGGGAAACCATGGGAATAATAACCGTCCTTCCTCATTTCAAGTGGAAGATGCATCCTATATAAGATTAAGAAATGTCACTTTAGGTTATAATTTTCCGACCACTATGTTTGGAGAGACCTTTAATAATCTAAGGGTTTATGTATCGGGAACTAATCTCTTAACTATCACAGACTACCTTGGATTTAATCCCGAAGTAAATAATCAAAGTGCCGCTTCTCCGAATGTTCAAGGTGAAGATTACGGTGCCTACCCCTTAAGTAAGGTGTTTACTTTTGGAGTTAACGCAACATTTTAAAACCAAACTTTACTGATCATGAATAATTTTTATAAAAAAATATATATAGTGGTTCTGTCCGTTTTAATGCTGTCATGCTCGGAGGACTTCACTGACCTGGCCCCAATTTCGCAACGGAATGTTGAGAATTTTTACAAAACTCAGGCAGACATTGAGGCTGCAGTAAATGGAATTTATAGCACCCTGCAATCGAATGGCGCTTACAACCAGGGTTATTGGATTATGCAGGAAATGAGATCTGATAATACTGATGAAGGTCCAGGTACCACGGGTTTAGCCCGTGAAAGATCAATCGTCGAAAATTTCGATGAAATTTCTACCAGTGAAATTATTGAAGGTGCCTGGTCAGATTCATATTTTGGCATCGCTCGAGCCAATGCGGTTATCGGTAGAATTGATGCGGTGGAAATGGACCAGGGCTTGAAGGATAGGTTTACAGGCGAGGCTTTGTTTTTACGTTCCTTGTTTTACTATCATATGGCAGTTGCTTTTGGTAATATTCCATTAATCCTCACTGAAACCAAGTCGGTTGATGAAGGAAAGGACCATGTGCAGGTAGCTGCAACTGCAGTTTATAATCAAGTAGTGACGGATTTAACAACTGCAGAGCAACTATTAGATCTTCCATCAGAAACTACAGGAGATGACTTAGGAAGGGCTACAAAAGGTGCTGCAGCTACATTATTGGCAAAAGTTCATTTGACGTTGGGTAATAATGATGAAGCGGCGACTGTACTGAGAAGGATCATAAGCGATTATGGTTATACCCTATTAGATGACTACAATGACCTTTGGGGAATTGAGAATGAACATAATGCCGAATCAATTTTTGAAGTAAACTTTCAAGGTGGTGGTTTTGGAGGAGGTAATAATTTCACCAATGATTTCTCTCCACTTCCCTCATTACCCTCAGCAGATGGTGCTTATCGAAATAGACCTACGCGAGAAATGATGAATTCGTATGAACCTGGCGATCTAAGATTTTTCGCATCGATGGATACCTCATATTATACGGTAAGTAGTGAAGGAGACAGTACCCTTCTTACCAATACGCTCAACGATGTAAGGTATGTGGTGAAGTATGGCAGAGAGAATCCTTTCGTTCAGGGAGATGCGGCTAACAATTTCATTGTCTTCCGTTATGCGGATGTACTATTGATGCTTGCCGAGGCACTTGGTGAAGGTGGTGAAGCTTATGACCTAATTAATGAGGTTAGAAACCGTGGGGGTCTTGGCAATATTGATTCGGCTACTCCGGGAACGTTCGAGGAGAAGTTACTTCATGAAAGAAGAATAGAACTGGCTTTTGAGAATCACCGCTGGCCAGACTTATTACGTTTTGGGGTAATGGAAGCTACAATGAGTGCCATTGGAGAAGAAACTCCCCGGGCACTTTTCCTAATTCCTCAAAGAGAATTGGATATTAATACAAACTTCAGTCAAAATTAAGGTTGATTTATAATAATGGGAGGGCTGTTCAAATTATTGGCAGCCTTCTCTTTTTAACAAGATATTTTATAAACCGAAAATATTATGAAAAGATTATCCATATTACTATCGCTATGTATAGCAGTGATATTTACGATGGAAGCCCAAAATACGGTATTGAGAGTGATCGCTTTTGGTGCTCACCCTGATGATTGTGACTCTAAGTTTGGCGGTACTGCTGCCTTATTTGCCGAAATGGGTCACAAAGTAAAATTTGTAGCTCTTACTAATGGGGATGCCGGGCATCAATCAGAAGGTGGTGGAGCCCTGGGAAAGAGACGTAGAGCAGAAGCTCAGAATGCAGGAAAGGCACTTGGTGTTGAGTATGATGTATTAGACAACCATGATGGTGAGCTTTTACCCACATTACAGGTGCGACAGCAAGTGATCAGGAAAATAAGGGAATGGAATGCGGATATTGTTTTAGGTTTAAGACCAAATGATTATCACCCCGATCATAGAAATGCCGGAAAACTTGTTCAGGATGCGGCCTATATGGTAGTTGTACCTAATGTCACTCCGGATACTCCACCTCTGACTAAGAATCCTTTATTTCTTTACATGCAGGATCGTTTCCAAAGACCTAATCCGCATAGTCCTGATGTTGTGGTTGCAATTGACAAGACCATTAATAAAAAAGTTAGCGCCTTGCATGCCCATACTTCTCAAATGTACGAATGGCTTCCATGGGTTGGTGGGAGACTAGATGAAATCCCTGAAGGTGATGCGGCAAGAAAAGCCTATACAGACAAAAGAGTTAAGAGTAGCCAGATTTCAGATGATATGAGAAAAAGTCTTGAGAAATGGTACGGCTCAAAGGCTAAAGATGTTAAATACGCCGAGGCATTTGAAGTGGCCGAGTATGGTTTTCAACCTAACGACGAAGACCTCAAGAGATACTTTCCTATGCTTGGTAAATAATACGTTTCAATAATCTGTATGCGTTAATTATTCATTGCCTCGTCCCTGTATTATCGCTATATTAAGGCGATGTACGCAGTGCATGAATTAGCTGGCTGATGTTCAAACAGGGAAATGGGCAATGATTTTTTATTGAGCGAGTCTGAGCTTTGGGAAAAGTTTAAAAGCGGTAATCAGGAAGCATTGCAGACGTTGTATACCCGTTATTATCCCCCACTTTACGGATATGGGCGCAAGTTATTCCCTATTTCAAATGACTTGGATGATAGTATTCAAGAACTATTCTTGAAGCTCTGGAAAAAGAAAGAGAGTTTGGGAGAAGTAGTTTCGGTTAAAGCTTATCTGTTTAAATCATTTAGAAGAATTGCTTTTGAACAGTTGAAATCGAATCTTAAGTACACTCAACTTAATGATGATAACGAGCTGGAAACGACGTTATCAGTGGAAGATATGTTGATCAGTGAGGAAATGGATAATGAGCAGAAAAAGAGACTTAAGAACGCTTTAGGGCTGCTAACCAAAAGACAGTCCGAAATAATCTTTCTAAGATTTTACGAAGGCCTATCATACGAGGAGATTGAAACTGTTGTTCAGATCAATTATCAAACAATTCGTAATTGCGTTTATGAGGCTATTAAAGTTTTAAAGAAGGAATTATTGGCTGTGTCTTTAATTCTTCTGAATAATGTGGAAGTCTTGATTTAGGCGGTTTGAGATTTTGTTGGTCTCTAACCCAATAGTTTCATTCTCACTTCTTATCCTTGCTATTCTGATTAACCCGAAGCCAATGAAGGAGATAAGGAACATTGTACGCGTGTGTCCAACCGAAAACTCTTATTCCTTGTTTTATACTCCAATTAGCTTCTCCCTCAACATCACGATTTTCAGGGTCGTCTGGCATGTGGCTCACTTTAGTAATTGCTTCAGCAAATGACTTTTGTGTGGTATAACTATCGATGGTCTTTGGAAGTTTATCTGTCTTAAGAACTTCTGATCTTTTGACTGCTTCACGAAGAAAACTCGGGTCTTTTGTGTATTCATAGCCTACCAACAAACTATGGATACTAGATAAGTAGGACTCATACTTATGGTTTAGAGGTGGTATATCTCGTACAGCTCTGGCATGCTTAATTAGGGAAGATCTCACTTTTTCAT
>JAJCYL010000152.1 GCA_029262955.1 Cytophagales bacterium
GATTACCCACTCATTTGGTATATGAGGCATTAACTCAGCAATTTGGTGTATGGCCTGAATAGCTCTTACTTTTTGTCTTTACTATCTATGATGATTGTCACCGGGCCATCGTTTACAAGTTCCACTTTCATGTCAGCTCCAAATTCTCCGGTCTCTATCTGGTGGTCGAGTTGTAATTGCAAATCAGCAATAAATTGATTGTAAATTGGAATAGCGATATCTGGCTTGGCAGCTTTAAGGTATGAGGGTCTGTTTCCTTTTTTTGTACTTGCGTGGAGGGTAAATTGACTAATTAAAAGAACATTGCCGTCAACTTCGAGCAGACTTTTGTTCATTACATTATTATCATCATTGAAGATTCTCAGATTCACTATTTTTTTGGATAACCACTCAATGTCCTGATCATTATCAGCTTCCTCGATGCCAAGTAAGACCATCATTCCGGCACCTATTTGGCCCTTTATTGATCGATTAATTCGTACCGATGCGCTACTGACTCGCTGAATAACTGCGATCATTTCTCAAATTCTTCTGGAATCAAGCTGGATTTGGCTATTTCGTCAATAATGTTACTGGAATATACATGAACACCCTCTGTACCATCTTTTCCTACTTTGAGCAGTGCTTTGGCCACCTCACGTCCTTCTATAGCTCTAAATTTGATTTGGTCAAAAGTCAAAAAGATTAAAATGGGCATTATGATTTTGGATAATTCTTCAAAAAACCTAAAGTCGGGACGAAAACCTATCAGCAGCGATGGTTGGAAAATATGCAATGACTTTAATGGTAATTTCTTTAGGGCATTTTCAATTTCGCCTTTTACCCGATTATAGTAGAAGTTGGAATCAACAGAAGCCTTGTACGCAGTGACAATGAGAAATTTCTGGAAATTGTTATCATCTATGGCTATTTCTGCCAGCAAATGTGGGTATGTGAAATCAACTTTATAGAAATTATCTCTGGAACCTGCCTTACGCATAGTTGTACCTAGAGTAACATAGTAATGGGAGGCAGAAAGCTTAGAAGCATGGGCTTTAAGCGCATCGAAATTTTCTATAATTACCTCCTCTAACCTGTTGTCCTTAATTTCAGTAGACTGACGAACCACTACTTTCACCTTATCGTAATAGGGATCGCTTAGTAAGAGCCTTACTAATTCACGGCCTACCAGACCTGTTGCTCCGGCGATCAAGGCTACTTTGCCCATAGTGGTTAAATTCCTTTAATTCTGTCGATCAGCCGGACAAAATCTTCTTGACCTGGTTTAAATGTGGCTGGTCTACGTTTAATGTAAATATTACCATTGATTGGCTCTATATCAAATGAAAAGATGAAATCTTTTGATAAATCAAACCATCCAGCTGTCGGACCAAATCTTAAGTCATTGAATATCAATTTTTTACCATCAGTTTTGACCGAATAAAATCCTTTTGAGAATTTGATAAGTGTATTAGTTTGTTCTGAGTTGAGAACGGGGTTTAATAGCTCACTATTCTTATCAAAAGATTTGAATTGTAACTGATCAGTTGAATCGAAAAATGAGTAATAGCTAACCTTATAGGTGTTGTTTTCCTCTACAAGTACCCACCACAAAAAGTTATTTAGAGGTGCTGGAGCGGTCATGAATTTATCTGCATGGATCGCTTGATCCTGGAGGTTTTGTTCAACGATTGTTTGAAAATTCAACTTATGATAAACAGTGAATAACAAATATGTTTGAGCCAGTCCTATTCCTATCCAGTTGACTATCGAGCGCCATTTGGATTGTCTGCTAAGAAAGAGAATAGATGTTACTGCTAATAATAATGGCAAGGTATAGCCAGGATCAATGATGAAAATAGTATCTAATTGAAACCTGTAATCATAGAAGGGAGTGAATAGACCTGTACCATATCCCGTAAACAAATCAAGTATTGGGTGAGTTAATATTGCCCAGAAAAACAGATAAGTCCATCCTTTCCTATTTCCACTTGTTGTGTGGAGCTTACTTACCAGATAGCCAATAATTGGAGCCGCAACGAATGGGAAAAAGAGTGAGTGAGAGATGCTTCGATGGATAAGAAGACTACTTACCTCATCAAAGAAAGGATTCAAAAAAACGTCAAGATCAGGAATGGTGCCAGCGATTCCACCCCATATAATTGCCTTGTTGCCAACTTTTTTTCCAAGGACTGCTTCACCAACCGAAGCCCCAAGAACAAATTGGGTAACCGAATCCATTTTTAATTAGAATCCAACGAAGGAAATGCCTATTGTTGACAACTTAGATGGTGCACCAGAAGGCCCTTTTCCATCTTCAAACCATTCTGTAATTCCGAATTTGTAAAAGAAGTTGAAACCTCGATATCCTGCCCTTATTATTCCCCGAGCCCTGAAAGGGTTAAATTTAAAGTCAGTATTGATCTTCTCTTTACTATTAACGCCGTCAACTCTGAATTTTCGCTTTGTAAATGATTGGTAAAGCAAACCTGCTGATGCTCCGATTGCGAAAAACATGCCTTTTTCCCGCTCCTTTTGATTCGTGTAAAATCTAATTTCAAACGGAATTTCTATATAGTTTGTAGCTATTTTGGATTTTTTCGCATCGATTCCTAAGGTATCTACAACCGCTATTCTTCCTAAATCATCATCTACTGTAGATGATAGGATTAGATTGTCTTCCAGGGCATACTTTTCCAAGCCAAAACTTAGACCTGCGTTTAAACTAAAAAAAGTATTGGGAGGGTTGATGTCGAGCATATAGGAAAGAGCGACTGATTTGGAACCCCAGAATTTCCGGTTCATTTCCGGTGCTTTATCCTGTAGTAAATTAAACCCCACGTCAACTATGAAATTTCCAGGTACATCTGGCGTGGCCATCTTCTTCTTTTGTTCTCTAAGGGCCTGAGCACCATTCTGAGTACCATTATTGTTATCGGTATTAGAAAAGGCAAGTAAAGGGCTGATAATGAGTATTAATATTAACGTTCGCTTCATGTTTCAATAACTGCTCTGCGGCACCTGAAAAAATTTAAAGGTGCAAAGATAGTCGAATTTTGAGAAGATTATTAGTGGTTAAGTAATGTTAAAACAAACAAAGTTGTTGCCTCACCACTTTGAAAAAATAATATTTTTCGAGGACGAGGTATTTTGTAAGTAGGCGGATTGATTAGCTTTGCAGCTTTATCAAGAAATTGGACCCCTGCCGGCAGGCAGGCGTAGCATAAAATTGGACCCGTAGCATAACTGGATAGTGTACCTGACTACGGATCAGGAGGTTGGGGGTTCGAATCCCTCCG
>JAJCYL010000153.1 GCA_029262955.1 Cytophagales bacterium
AACGGATTTGAAACTGGAATTAACAAAGGAGCTTTTCAATGAAAAGCTGGTGGTAACGATAGGCGGAAATGTAGGCCTGGAGGGAGAACAAAAGCAAAGTGGCGTCAAGAATCTGGCCCAGGATGTAATATTAGAATACAAGTTAGATACTCAAGGGACTTATCGTTTGAAAGCCTTTAGAAAAAATCAATACGAGGGTGTAATTGATGGAGAGTTGACTAAAACCGGAGTTGGCATTTCGCTCAGTACTGAATTCGAGAGTTGGGAAGATTTTTTTAGGGAATTAAGATCTGGAAAAAAGAAAAGGTGAGTTGCAGGAAATATGGCTGGGCTATTATCCTGCTCCTTTACAGTTGCAGTGGAGTTAAGTTCTTAAGTGAGAATGAACTGTTTTATAAAGGTGCCACCCTGACCATTGTTGATAGAGATAATTCTGTCGATCACCGGTTTATGTTGCAGGATCTAAAAAAAATGATGGAACCAAAAGCCAACGAAACAATTTTTGGCATGCGCCCGGCTGTATGGTTTTATGGAGCAATGGGCGAGCCAAAGAAGAAAGGGGTCCGGCGTTTTATTCAAAATACAATTGGCAGTTCGCCTGTTCTTTATGACAGGTCAATACCTTCTCGTACCGTTCGATTGTTAGAAAACAGATTGTTTAACAGCGGATATTTCGATGCCAGGGTGGGGTACGATATTAAGGAGAAAAAAAAAGATATTGTCGTGCATTATCAGGTTGAATTAGGTGAACCATTTATTTTCAATCAGATACATTTTCCTGCGGACACAACCATTTTGGGTCGTGAGATCCGATCCACCAGTTCGTCATCTCTATTAAAGAAAGGCAAAATCTACAACCTACAATTACTAAAAGATGAAAGAGAGCGAAATAACCAACACCTCAAAAATAAAGGATTTTACTATTTTAATCCTGAATTCATACAGTATGACATAGACAGTACATCGGGGAATCATATGCTGGAAGTTTGGATGCGATTGAAAGACGAGCTGCCAATCTCCAGTTTGAAAAGCTACCTAATTGATAGCGTGGTAGTGTTTTCAAACTATACCGTCGAGAAAGATAGCGTGATCAGATCAACGCAAGCGGTAATGACCGATGATATCACCTACTTAGATCCCGGTAAAAAGTTTCGACATTCGATTCTTGCCCCTTTGATATTTATACATCCCAGACAAACCTATGCCCTTGATGATCATAACCTTACACTCAAAAGAGTGTCTGAACTTAACACCTTTAAATTTATCAATATTCGTTTTCAAAATTCGGATTCAAGCTCAAACAGGCTCAACTCTCAAATCTATCTTACTCCGCTACCGACCCGATCCTTGCGTTTTGAGATGGAGGCATATTCTAAATCCAATAACTTCGTTGGTCCGGGTATTAGCTTTGATTTTCAAAACCGAAACAAATGGCGGGGGGCTGAATTATTGAGCGCTACCCTTTCGGGAGGATTTGAGACTCAGATAACCGGAAGAAACCGGGCGGTTAACTCTTATGAGGTTGGCTTAGACCTTGATGTGACTATTCCCAGGCTTGTACCTCGTATCCCGGTCAAAACATCGCCGGTGTCTGAGATTCCAAAAACGAAGATCCAAATTAGCAACAGGCTCCTACGAAGGTCGGGGTTCTATCGAATCCATAAAACCGGTGTCAATTTTGGATACAAATGGAATGAAAATAAAAAGAAATTCCATCAACTTAAATTGGTAGACGTCAACTACGCATTTTTGGGTAGCTCAACCGATGAATTTGATCTCTTATTAGAAAATAACCCATCGCTCCAACAAAGTTTTGCCGACCAACTGATTATAGGAGGGTCATACTCCTTTACATTATCTACTCAGGCAAACAAGTATAAAAATGATTTTCTTTATTTTAACGGGAATCTCGATTTAGCCGGAAACACCCTGCAATTATTCAATGGAGCACTGTCATCTAATAATGAATCGCAAAAGGAGGTTTTAGGATTACCATATGCTCAATATATAAGGGGTGATATTGATTTCAGGTATCTGCGGAATATCACCGAGACAAATGTTATTGCTTCAAGACTGATCGTTGGCTTGGGTGTACCTTACGGAAATTCTGATCAATTACCATTCATTAAACAATTTTTTATAGGTGGATCCAACAGCATTCGGGCATTTCCGGCAAGAGGTCTTGGCCCAGGTAGTTTCCAATCTATTGGAGATACTACCCTTTTTGTAGACCAATCCGGGGATATCAAACTGGAAGCCAACCTTGAATACAGAGCTAAAATATATGGCGTGTTCCGGGGCGCAGTTTTTCTGGATGCTGGTAATGTGTGGTTGGTAAATAATGACCCAAACCGCCCGGGAGGTACTTTCAAATTAGGCAATTTATGGTCTGAATTAGGAATTGGAACAGGTGTTGGCCTTCGTTTGGACTTCTCTTATTTTGTTTTTCGCTTTGATTGGGCGTTCCCCTTGAAAAAGTCCTATTTAGAAAAAAACAATGGTTGGGTAATTGATGAGATCGATTTTTTGTCCAAAAAATGGAGACAGGACAATCTTATTTTTAATATTGCCATTGGTTATCCTTTCTAATCCTAATCAGAGGCCCAAATTCAGTTTTCTAAGTACGCTGCCGCTAAAGTCTAACTCACATACCTTTATCAATATTTTAATGAGTTAAGTATTGAGTTAGTTGTTGAAAATTATTTAAGGTCCACCATTTTTCCGGCAGTTTTGGCCATGTCAATTGAGAATAGCTTGCCAACATCAGTCATGAGATGTGCATAGTCAATAGTGGCCATGACCTCCTTTTTGAGCTCCGGAGGAAGTTCATCCACTTTATTAATTAAATGGAAAGGATTAAACTTTGCGGTTTCCTTCTTCATGGTAGGTCATTAGTTTAGCCTTCGTTCGCATTAATTTCATTTTAATAGCACTTTCACCAGAACCAGTCAGCTCTGCTATTTCTTTAATGGAAAAACCGTCCTGGTATTTCATCAACAGGAGTGATTTTTCTGCTACAGACAATTTCTCCAACAGTTTCTCCAACGTAACAATATTGATATCCATTATGTCCTCATCAGAAAGAACCTCGGTTTTTGTTTCTACTTCTTCGTGTCTTAACTCTTCAACCAGTTTAAATTGTTTTTTCTTTTTAGCCTGATAGTCAACGCAGTGGTTATAAGTGACCGCATAAATCCAGGTTGAGAATTTGGACTTTTTACCAAACTTCGAAAGGCTCAGATAAATTCTCACAATTACATCGTGTGCCACATCCTTTGCTTCAGCTTCATCTTTTGTGAAGCTTAAACACTTTTGATAAATCTTGATCGCATATCGCTCATAGATCTCTTCGAAATAGAAAGAGCTGCCGGTGGATAAAATTAGATCTACCAGGTCCTCATCTTTCAGGTCCTCATGTTTGCTTCTTGGTTTTTTAGACACAATCGCAATATCAATGCTTTCATGTCAAAATACCAAAATTGATCAAAAAATAGAAAAGTGTTCATAGAATTGCAGATAGCATCACTAAGAACACTCCCAGGTTATCTCTGAAATTTTTAACGAATTGTTCCGAGAATTTCATGCTTTTAGCCGCTCCGACAGTTATGGCTTTCTCAACTTAACTTTCTCAGTTAGTAATTGCTTGACAGGAATCACAACAGTGCTATCCTTCGTTTTTATTACGCAAGAAGTAATATCTATCTTCTCAATTGTCCCTCGGACATCATCGATTTCAATTTCTTGTCCCACTTGAAAATTATTCTTTGTATAGAATGATGAAAGTATATTGGAAAGGATGTCTTTTGATCCAATTCCAAATGAAACTGCGAATGCGAGAACGACACCGGCAATCAGTATGGTCACGTTCGAGGTCAGAATGTCGGTGTCAACTCCGGCCTGATTAAGTGCGGTAAGAGTTATAATGATTAGGATGAGGTAAAAAGCAAACCCGCTAATGATGCGGTGCGCCGATACAGCCAGAGACTCCAAAATGCCTCGTAACCCTTGCTTGACAAAGGTGGCAATGTAGTAGCCGATAACAAAGATGACAATCGCGCTAAATAATCTCGGAAGATAGGTGAGTAGGTCACTAATCGATTGGGAAACCACTACCCAACCAAGGGTGTCGGAGGCAGTAACGAAAAACAATAAGATAATCACCCAGTAGACAAACTTACCTACAATTGTAGATGGTCTAATCTCTAATCCTTTTCTGCCAAATAGCTCATCCAACGGGACTTTTTCTGAGAGCCTGTCGAATTGAATAGCTCTAAGCGCTTTTCGAATAAGAAATGAAGTTCCTTTGGCAATAAGCCAACCTAAAACAATAAGAAATAATGCGCCTAGAATGTTAGGCAATGCGGACATAAGGTTTTCCCCAAGAACTATTAGAGATTGCAGACCAACCTGGGTTAAATCAGTTACTTTTTCCATTATTTTTAATTTGAATATTAATGAGTAGTTGTTTTTAGACTTGTAGAGACTTGATTGGTCACATTTATAGAAATTTAAGTGTTGACATGATGCACGCTACAGATCAGAACGCAACTCGGGTTCTTAATCCGAATAGTGATAGATTGTCTCCATTTTCACCTAATGCATTCCAAACTCTTTGAAAGTGAGGAGAGAGAAAAAGCACTTTCTTAATATTAAAACGGATATAGGTTTCAAACATCTGCTCTCTTCGGCCCAAAGAAGATTCAGAAGGTCTGAAGCCTTTGGTTTCACCAAAGGCAAACCCTGAAGAAATGCTGGAGGAACCTATGATTTGGTAGTTTCGTAATTGGAGCCCTCCGCTATAGGAATTTGACACTCCAAAGTTTCCGGCCAGGTTTCGGAGGTTCTTCCCATAACGTCCGAATGCATAGAGCTTACGGGTAAGACGAATGTCCCCGCTCATGCCAAATCCCCAACCTTTTGAAACTGAGGAATTGTTGTAAGTGTAAGCCCGGATTGCACCTGTCTCTTCTTTGTTGATACTGAAGGACTTTCCAAGCTGAATAATTGAGTACAAATTCTCAAATATCTGGTCACCTGAATTGTCAAGACTAGCAACTCCTGCCTGTAAGGTAAGACCTGCGCTTATATCGGAATTAACTGTTAGACCTGGGCTATTTGATGGGGCGTTTAAGGCTGCACTATTGACGAAAATGTTGCTTAGAAATTGCGAATATTCATCATTTGCAATGGAATTGGGATCAAAATAGTTGGTCAGATCAATTTTTCCAGCAAAAATGGCAGTGTGCTGAATCTTATATTCGATCCAGGCTTCGACAATATTAATCCTATCTACTCCGTCAATTGCTTGAGTGCTGCCCGCTCCCGCGTGAAACCCCGAATAGCTGGGGAATACTTTTGAAGGTCCGTCACCCCCAATGCCTTGTAAGTTTATAAAAACCAGGCTGTTCTTTCCAAAAGATGAGATCGCAAAAATATCCACTATACCGACTACAGTATTAACTGAGTTTTCGAACTTGCCATCCCAATGGAATACGCTAAGGAATTGTCCGGTAAAAGTTAATTGTCCAGGCCTACTTGCTGCTGCTTTGAATAAGGAGTCAAGGGCTCTCCTTTTAGATCGTCGACCTTCATCTGTAAACTCCTGATCGTCCTCATTTATAGCCCTAAGAATACTCTCAAAATCGGAATGCGTTACCATCCTTGATTTGGAATCCCTCACCACATTCTCGAGGCTGTCAAGTTTCTTTTCAAGATCAGTTAGTCTTTGAGAAATTGAGTCGCTCGGCTGGGCATTTTGGCCTAGTGCGGAAACGACGTTCAGAATAATAACTAAACCTGAGGCTAAGAGTCCTTTCATTCTAGTAATTCCAGATTACAGCTGCCAAGTTGAAAGCTCTAAAACTTCAATCTCTTTTTGAGTAGTACCTAAAAAACTGATTCTTCGGTGTTTAATTATCAATCTGATCAACTACATCCTTGAGCGGTACTCTCTGACCGTCCTTGAATGGAACTATCCAGGCATCCTTTAGTCCCATTGCCCTAAGATGTTTCTTAAAAGCGTTGGCCTTCTGGTAGCTATCGAAACTCCCCAGAGCTATTTCCTGGATTCCGGCATCATTTACCTCTACTTTGACAAGGTTTTCCTGCGAATTATCAAATGACGAAAGATCCCGTTTTCTAAAACCTCCAATTTGCACTTTGAATGTCAGACCAGCTATATTTTGCGAGGTCTTCGCAACCACCACCGGCTTTTCAACCTGCTTTGCTTTGTCCGCTTTTGCCTGCTGCAGCTGATTCTCTAGCTCCTCAACCTTGTTGTTAAGAGCTGTAACCTGCTGTTTGGCATCGATTGTTTCTTTCCTGGCTGAGCTAGCCTCCTTTTTTGATGAAGCCAATTCATCATTTAGGGCTTTCATCGCTAGAGGATTGGACTTCAGGGATTTAGCTTGTTTGACAAGGGCCTTTTTTTCTTTCTTTGACATCTTGCCTCCATCTTGACTAGTGGC
>JAJCYL010000154.1 GCA_029262955.1 Cytophagales bacterium
ATTCCAATGTCATTAATGTGAACCCTAAATTTAGTGCCGTGATTTCTTAAAGCTGTACCTCGTTCTAGTTTCGTTCGAGCGTCAAAATCAATATAGATAACTCCGTCTTCAATGGCTTGACAAATTCCCATTAAATTAAGGTCCCAATAGGCAACAGCATTTTCATAAATTACTTTTCTTTCTGGTTTATTTACAGTTCCATGGACTAAAATCAATCTTCTTAATTTTGCTGCGATCGCACCGAGAATTGTGTTATTATCCCAAAATGGTTCTATTTGAGGATTTATTGTGTTTGTGACTACTATCTTATTATCTCTACTTACAATTTTGAACCCCCTTTCAGACTCACCCTTTATCGTGTGTCTGAAGCTGACCTGAGATATTAAACAATATTTGAATTCGTTTTCAACTCCTCAAGGTTCAAAATATGATTATTAAGCAAGCAATAATTTCTATACTGCTCTTTTCCTTATGTAAAATAGAGGTGTTCTCTCAAACTGAGTTAGTGCTAAACAACGAGTGCCCTGAAATTCGTTATTCGGGAGGGACAAGAAATTATCCAGGCCCCAACCAAGAAAATACTTACAAGAAGTTGAATATTGATGTTAATTGGGTTCGGGCTATTGATTCTATTGACTTTCAAAAGTATCGGTTTAATCCAATCAAGGTTAAACAAGGCTTGGCTTTCTGGTCTTACTTAGGTCCATATGCTATAGATGTGAAAACCGGTGTTAACTTCTCGTTCGGGGACAGTAGATTTCAAGATTCTTTTACATCCAAAGATTTTGTTTTGTCGAGTGTTTATGATTCAATCGATTTTATTGATAAAGTTAGTTTAATCAGTCTTGCTTCCGGAGACACACTTCACAAAGTGAGAAATATTGAAGGGTCAAGTCATATTGAGTTTTTTAGTGAAAGTGTGTTTTTTGGAAGGGATCGAAAGAAAGTTTATGCTTATTCATTGTCCCAAAAAAAAGTTATTTGGAGTATGTCAAAGGCTGACCGATATGAATACTTTTTAGATATTCTGGGTTATGGTCGAGATGCATTGCTATATCGTACATATAACAACTATAAGTCAGATTCCATATCACGAGCTATTTATTATGTATCCACAGAAGGACAGCAAATAATAAAGAAGATAGATCTTAATTCGGCAGCAGGCGGATTTTTGATCAGAAACAATAACTTTTACTTTTCTTACAACGATAGATTTCTTTCTGTTAATATTCCTAGATGGGAAGTAAACTGGTGCATAGCTGGTGATTGGAGAGGATCTCTAATCGAAAGAGATAATATTTTAGTAACTCCAGATGTTGAAATAGGCCTCAATAACGGACAAATTACTTATGAAAAAGACCATAAATGGACGGGACCAATGTCTCTTTGGAGTGATTATTATGTTGCGGGGGCATATGATGGTGATGAAAACGAATTATTCTTAGTTACTCATGATAGAACAAATTATTTCCAACCAAACTTTAAATTAAACAAAACAGAAATTAGATGTGATTTAAATGAAATCATCCGTAAGAACGAATTTCTTGTGGCGAATTCTAAAGATAGAAATACTATAGCGTATTTCAATTGTGACGGCAAGACTTACTTGATCGGTTTAAGAATTGAGCCAGGTGAAGGAGAATAATAATTGTCTGATCTTAAGGCAGGTTCTCACAAATACCCTCTCAGATGTCCCTCTTGATCTATATGGAGAGGCGGATGTCTAAGCTCTTCAAAGAGTTGCGAAAATTGACTCATAAAGAAGGTTCAGATAATTGGAATAAAGCAATCTTCACATTATACGCTGACAACAAGTTCAACTCGGATTTCATTTGGGATCAGGAGATAGAAGATGAACTCGATCAATTAAGGAACCTTAATTAGAGATCTTATAATCACAAATACCCCTTATCGGTCAAAAACCTCGTGGTGGCTTCCATATTTTCCTTTGTGGCTAATGGGTAGGAATGACTTTTCCCGTCAACAATGGTAAACAACTTCTCATATTCCTTTTGATCTGATCGCTGATAGGCTACCAATACATACAGTTCCTGGAATTCATCTATTGTAATTGGGCTTTTCGCTACAAAAACTTAGAGGAGCGAATGAAGATCAAGATACGGAAGTAGATTTGAAATCTTATGGAATAAAGGTTATCTCGACTAGTGGTATAAAAATTGGTCACAAATACATTCGAGTTGTTGCAAATATTAGTCCCTTAAATTCAGAAAACATTGTAGACCCATCTTCACCGCTAATAACTAGTGACGATGAGGCATTCTCTGAGAAAGGTGAATTCTCAAAGTTTGTATTCACAATGGCTGGTACTTCTGAGACTGGTCTTATATTAAAAACCGATAAAGATGACAAAGATGTATTGTATGATTACCTAAAGATTAGTGATGCTATTAAAGTGAGGATTGTCACCACCTTGATTGAAGAAAATGAAATAAATACGTTGAGCAGCTTTTCTATAGACAATGGGCAGGTTACAGGCTATTTTATAGAAAGAGATGGAGTGCCTCCGGATTTGGAGTTTGAAGAAGGGTATCTAAAACGTATTCCTGCTAATACGTATGATGTTATTGAAAACCATTGTAACTACCCCCCTGGAAAAAGGCCCCACTGTGGCGAGGAGTTTAGACTAATTACCACACCAGAAAAATCTGGATCTCGAAGTGGTATATTAATCCATATGGGAAGTACCTATGAGGATATAACGGGTTGTTTAATTCCAGTTGGATCAAACTATAGCAGTTTTGAACAACCCTTTGATTTAGGAAATGGACCCGAAAACTTTACTGTCTACAGTTCGAATCAAACATCCGAGACGACTTTGGTCGCTATTAACTCTTACATTGAGAGCAAGAAGAATGAAGCGAAAGCACGGAAAAAG
>JAJCYL010000155.1 GCA_029262955.1 Cytophagales bacterium
ATAGGGAAATGACTTAAAACTATAGCATGTCATGCTGAGCTTGTCGAAGCATAGGCGTTAAGTTTTAATAAAACGTTTCTAGTTGACAGGCCCTTCGACAAGCTCAGGGTGACAATACTGGTACAGGGAAATGACTTAAAACTATAGTATGTCATGCTGAGCTTGTCGAAGCATAGGCGTTAAGTTTTAATAAAACGTTTCTAGTTGACAGACCCTTCGACAAGCTCCCGGTGACAATACTGGTATAGGGAAATGACTTAAAACTATAGCATGTCATGCTGAGCTTGTCGAAGCATAGGTGTTAATTTAATAAAGCGTTTCTAGTCGACAGGCCCTTTGACAGCTCCCGGTGACAAAGTAGCAAGACAAACGTTATGACCATTAATAAATGCATGTCATGCTGAGCTTGTCGAAGCATAGGCGTTAAATTTTAATAAAGCGTTTCTAGTTGACAGGCCCTTCGACAAGCTCAGGGTGACAATACTAGTAATGGGAAGTGACCTAATAAAATAGCATGTTATGCCGAGCTTGTCGAAGCTGCGCCTTCATTGAATCTCATAGCTTACCGATCAAAAAAGGGCAATTTTAATTTTATTAGTATCTTTAATTAGTATTAACGGAATGAAGAAGATTACCCTCCTATTGTTGGTTATGACAGGTTGCTATCAGCCTGAAATTGAAGACAAGTCCCTTATTTCATCAGCAAACTTGAATGTCAAAAGTGTTAGGACCTACTACATCGATGAGTATGGTGACCAAATTCGAAGGGATGGAGATTTAATTGGGAAAGCACTTTTTGGTAATGATGGGTCTTTGATGAATATTAAGACTACTAATTCTAAAAAAACCAAGTACCAATCAAATGCTTATTGGATTGAAAGGTATGAAGGAATTCCAGTTAACAGGTTACTCAGGGTACTTGATGGAGGGGCATATGGGCAGCAATGGAAAAACATAACACCGTTTTTAACAGGTGGCCCAAACCATCCTACAAAATTTGGAAATTTAAAAGTAAGAGAAGTACAGAAATTAAAAGAAACGCACGACCAAGAGGGGGTAGAATACAATTACCAAGTTGACAGTGAAGTTCGACCACAGTTAATTGAAACCTTTTCCAAAGTACCCATGACAGGGAATTTTTCTGAAATGTCGTCGAGAAAAACCCAGAAATTTCGCTATGATAGCGAAGGAAGAATAACTCATTTTGAAGTCACTGAAGTGCATGACCTCGAGGGATGGCCCGCTTCTAACTTCAGTGAGTCGTTTCAATACAACACTACCGGACTCTTAACTGAATATCAAAGAGATAAAGTAAATGTTAAAGTATCACGCAATGACAGTGGTTTTATTGATCTCATTGAAATTTTCAAAAACAACAATTTACAGAGATGGTATACCGTCCAATATTTAGACAACAACCTCCGCCAAAGTAGCCAGGCATTTAATGCGAATGGTGAATTAGAGTTTACTGTCGATTATGTTTACGAGTATTACAACTGATCTAGTTCTGCCCTTTCACATATTTATCAAACCAGCCTACAAACCTTTCATACCGATCTTTTTGAAAAGTAGGCCTTCGAATGCCGTGATGTTCACCTGGATAAACCACCAATTGTGTCTCCCTTCCCAATCTCTTCATCGACTGGTACATCTGCTCAGAGTTGAGAATTGGGACATTCCAATCAACTGCACCGCCTATCCAAAGTGTAGGCGTGGTAATCTTGTCTACCTGATTAAAAGGTGATATTCGCTCCCACGCTTCTGCATTCTCCCACGGTAATCCAAATTCCTGCTCCCACCACATTTGATAATGATCATGGCCATAATTTGCCCTGTAATTGGCCTCACTTGCTCCGGAAACTGCTCCTTTAAACCGTTGGGATTTGGTTATGACATAATTGGTTAAGATTCCTCCATACGACCAGCCTCCTACTCCTAAACGATCCGGATCACCATATCCCTGACTGATTACATAATCAACTCCGGCCATTACATCCTGATAATCTGGGCCTCCCCAATCCGCAAAAAGTGCTTGTGCGAACTTCTGACCATACCCGGTTGAACCTCTGGGATTGGGTTGTATGACAACATAACCTTTGGCCGCATACAGATGGGGTTCAAAACGATAGCTGAATTCATATTGAGAGGTGGGACCCCCATGAATCCACAGTATTACAGGGTATTTCATATTTGAATTAAACCCCAGTGGCTTAGTAATAAAGGCTTCAATTTCAGTTCCATCAGCACTATTGTACTGGATGTTTTCCATCTCAGCGGTTTGAAGCTGAGCAAACAACTCGTTATTTTCTTGTGTAAGCTGCTTGAGTTGCCCGGCCTTGTAGGTATAAACTTCCCGAGGAACATGAAAACGTCCAATCAAAGGAGTTGCAAATGTCCCTACCAGATCATAATCACTCACACTCAGTTCTCCGCTAACCATCCTATTCAAATTCTTTCCTGTGGGGCTAATTGAAGCCAGTTGACTTTCCCCACTGTCCTCCAAAAGAAACCAGATACTCTTGCCGTCAGTACTAAATTTTGGTTGACTGATATTTCGATCAAGATTCTCTGTTAAAACTCTGGGGTCACCACCGGTTGAAGAAATAACGGCCAGGTGATTAGTCGCATACCAAATAGCTTTTGGCTCGGCGATTACAGTTACGTAGGTGATTTGTTTACCATCAGGACTCCATGATGGTGCATAATCCTCCTGTAGATTTTTCGTGACCTGAAACAGCGTCTGACCCTTATCTGTATTGTCCGCAGAGACAATCCAGATATCTGAGTTTCTGTTGCCGTCGGCATTTGAGGTTCTGTTGCTGGTGAAAGCAATGGATTTACTGTCAGGACTCCAGACTGCTTGGCTGTCATCAAAATCCCCAGAAGTGATTTGAACAGCTGCTGTATCTCCAGGTGTGAAGGCGTATAGATGGGTCCTCCTTCGATCAAGGTAACCAGTATAATCCCTTTTAAACTGGAGGCGATCGATCACATGGGGTTTTGGTTTCTTATCGTCTTCCTTGTCCTCTGTGAGTATTTCGGGCTTCGGATCTTTAATCAACAGCAACAACCTCTTCGAATCAGGAGACCATTCATAACCGCTAAGTCCCTGCTTAATATCAGTGAGTTGCTGCGCCTCACCTCCTAATCGATTTAGGGTCCAAACCTGGGTTTTGGCATCTTCGTCACCTTTTGAGGCTGTAAATGAAAGGAATTCACCATCCGGGCTCCATCGTGGATTACCAGCTGAATAACCTTCACCTGTCATTGGAATGGCTTCACCACCTGCTGCTGGTATCATCCAAATTCGGGTCTCACTTTCATCCTCTTCAAGATCTTTGGTGGCTACAGTATATGCCACCCACTGCCCATCAGGACTAATCTGCGGATCCCTTACGGTTCTAATCTTAAAGAAATCGTCAATGGAAGTTGGTCGTTTAGCCACTTGGGCCAAAACACCACCTGATGCAATTAACATCACCGTGGCTGTTAAAAAGATTTTCATTTTTGGGGCTATATTTTATCTATTGATATAACTTTTGGCCAGCCAACAAATTGCTCCGCTTCATCAGTTCGGACATCGACATATCTTGGCCAGCATTCAAATGTGACTTCTTTTTTTGATTTTTTAAACCGAATTAACCCATAACCAGCTCATTTGAAATGACTATCAGGATTTGCATAGGCTGTTCGTTCTCTGGCCACCACCATCGGCTATAGTAGTTATTTACAATCGCTGGAACAACAAAAGCCCAAATATGGACTTAGGCCGGGCCAAATGCCGGGTTATACACAGCTTTTAAAGTTATATCATCGAAGAACACCAAACCTGTAGTATTTGGCAGAAAGGCCAAAATTATACTGACAACTGCTGAAGTATTCGGAAAATAGGGGATGGTCAACGTATGGGTTTGAAAAACACTTGTACCAACAAATTCTTCAACGGTCTCAGTAGAATTGAAGGAAAGGATTTCATTATCCTTGTCAAATCCACCCGCAATGGCAACCCCTCCGCCTTCTACGTTTTGCATTCTGAATTTTACTTCGATTAAAACATCAGCAGTTTCAGGTATGATATTCAATTCATCGGTTCTAAATCTCCAAAAGAGTGTTTCATCCAAATTCTCTGTAACCTGCAGTCCCAATGAGAATTCACCAGATGAGGCAGCCTGCGATGTTCTAGCCCCTGTAACGGCCGATCTCTTAAGAAAATCCTTGGTTGTAAGAAAAACCCAGCCCTCATCAGATACTTCCAAACCCGAATTGATTTCTACAACAACCTCTTCAGTTTTGTCAAATATCCATGGTGGGGCTTCAGTTGTCTCATCAAATAACTCATCAAACAAATATTGCTTTAGCAAAGGTGTGAATTCATTATAAGGCCCGAGCTCTCCGGTTTCCATCACACTTTTCACTAGCGAATTATCGAAACGATCGTCCCGATGGGGTCGATCCAACATTGCATGACCCATTTCATGAAAGACGAGTCCCTCTCTGGTTGCATCAGATTGTTGTATCCAGCAACGATCACTTCGCCTAATAGTAATGAAATTTTTATTGTCTGAAAATGCCGAAGCCCTTCCGCAGATAAGTTCGTTATCATCAATGTCATCTAATGAAAACGTAGCCTCAAACCCTTTGAAGTCAAATGTAAGACCTCTGTTTCCTGCCTCTTCTACAAAGGTGTCAATGAAGGGGCTGATCTCCGTTTCTATATTGTCCGAGACATCGTCGATGGCAACCTGATCATCATCGCTACATGAAATAATTGCAGCACTTGCTAATAAAACTCTAGTCGTCTTTATAAAATGGTTCATTGATATTATTTGCGCTTAAAACAATTTCTCTCTACAATGCACTCCTTACGATCATCAAAAATAGGTCAACTCACCCAAACGAGTGGCAAATTGCATTATCAAGTCCTATAATGGACATCATTCAATCACTCATTTTAACCTTGATTTAACTTATTTAACCTTGAGGCAAGCCCTATTAACGTCGCCTTTACCTTTAATTATATAGTTGCTGAAGACCTTTGGTAGTCCAAGACTCAACTATGAACAGCCAGCTTCTTTTGCCGCTCAAGTAGTTTCCTATATCTATCATTTGGGTAAATTTTTATCTTTCACCTTCCATAAACTCATTTGTATCATGATTAATAGATTCTGCCTTCTCCTCTTCCTTTGTACCTCATATGTATCGTGGTCACAGGTATCTGATAAGTTTGAACTGACGGATGTATTTAACCTGGAATATGTCTCTGAACCTCAAATATCTCCCGATGGCCAAAGGATTGCTTATGTGCGCAATTTCAAGGACATCATGACTGACAAGAATTTGTCAAACATATGGATGATCAACTTTGATGGGAGTAATAATAGACCACTCACAACCGGTAATCAGAGTGATTTTCATCCCAGGTGGTCACCTGACGGACAGAAACTAATTTACAAATCAAATAAGGACGGTTCTGTTCAGGTTTACCTGCGGTGGCTGGGAGAATCTTCTGAAAGTAAACTGACTAACTCCAATGAAACGCCCGGGAACATTTCCTGGTCGCCGGACAATAAGTATTTGGCGTATATCATGTTTGTACCGAAGTCACCTGCTCCATTCCTCAACCTCCCAAAGAAGCCGAAAGGAGCTGAGTGGAATGATCCTCCAAAGGTGGTTGACAAGCTCAAATTCAGGTCTGATGGAAGAGGATGGGATAAAGATGGGAATCAGCAATTATTTATCCTCTCACTTGATGGAGGCACACCAAGACAATTGACCGACAATTTTTATAATCATGGTTCTCCTCAATGGACACCTGATGGGAATTCACTGGTTTTTTCGGCTAATCACTATGAAGACGGTGCCTACGACCCCAACAATTCAGAGGTTCATAAGATATCGATCGCCACCAGTAAAATCACAACACTTACTTCCAGACAAGGGCCGGACAATAATCCTATCGTATCACCGGATGGAAGCAAAATCGCCTATATCGGCTTTGATGATATATATGATGGCTACGAAGTCAGAAGGCTTTACACCATGAATTCAGATGGCTCCAGTAGTAAGCTCATCTCTAAAAACCTGGATCGGGATGTTCAGGGTATCGCCTGGTCATCGGATAACAGAGGAATCTATTTTCAGTATGACGACCAGGGCGATACGAAGATTGCCTATACAGATCTAAACGGAAAAGTGAACGACCTGACTAATCGTGTAGGAGGACTTTCATTGGGTCGCCCATACAGTGGTGGTAGTTTTTCGGTTTCCAGAAATGGTCGATATGCTTATACCTATGCTTCCACTCAAAGCCCGGCAGACCTTGCTGCTGGTGAAAAAACTAAGGCTGGCAAATTAACCAGTTTGAACGATGACTTGTTTAGTTACAAAAAGCTGGGAACAGTTGAAGAAATCTGGTACGAGTCTTCATTTGATAAAAGAAAAATACAGGGATGGATTTGTAAACCGCCAAATTTCGATCCCAACAAAAAGTATCCGCTCATTCTTGAAATTCATGGCGGCCCATTTACCAACTATGGAAGCAGGTTCTCGGCTGAAATTCAATTGTATGCTGCCGCTGGATATGTTGTGCTTTATACCAACCCTCGTGGAAGTACCAGTTATGGTAAAGAATTCGGCAACCTTATCCATCACAATTATCCAAGCCAGGATTATGATGATCTGATGTCTGGCGTTGATGCGATGATTGAAAAAGGTTATATAGATAGTGATAAGCTCTACGTTACCGGGGGTAGTGGCGGCGGAGTGCTAACCTCATGGATCATTGGAAAGACAGATCGTTTTAAAGCTGCTGTTGTAGCCAAGCCGGTGATTAATTGGTACAGTTTTGTACTCTATGCTGATAATCCTGGTTTCTTTTCAAAATATTGGTTCCCCTCATTCCCATGGGAAGATCCTGAGCACTACCATAATAGATCCCCGATCTCTTTGGTTGGCAATGTCTCAACGCCTACCATGCTATTGACGGGTGAAGCAGACATGCGAACGCCAATAGTGGAAACTGAACAATATTATGCTGCATTAAAATTGAGAAAAATTGAAGCGGTTATGGTCAGAATACCAGGAGCTTACCATGGTATAGCAGCTCAACCAAGTAACCTGATTGCAAAAGTGGCTTACATTGTCGAATGGTTTGATAGCCATAAATAGTGAGGAGTTTTCTAGTCCTTCTTTGCGTTTTCATAATTCACGTGGCAAGTGCCCAGAGTGGATGGAAAATGATTTATCAGAACGATGAAAAAGGCAAAGCTGTCTCGGGTGATATCAATAACCTCATTGAAGCCATTAGAGCTGGCAAGCCCGTTAGATTTGGCTGGAAGGCTTTCCATGATGGAAATCCTGAAGACAAGGTAGAACATGTGGTTGAAGGCAGGTTTACTACGATCATGTCTGACAAGGTCGTTTTTGTACAAAGTGTAGAAATAAACGCCCAGGCTCCAAATTTTGAAACTGAGGAGCTTTTATTAAGAGAAAACATGACCATGGTATTTATTGCCAGCAGCAATGGTCAATCAGAGTATTTGTTCACTAATTCTATTACTGGTGAAGTTGAGAGACATAACCAAATCCCGAAGGCATTTGATTGGTATGTGTTCAACTGACCGGCTTCACTAAATTGATTAAAACCTTGATTTTTAAACTATTCTTCAAAAGGCAACCCCTACCAAGAACTGAAAGTTGATAAGATTCGACTTAATAGATGATAGCTGGTTACTTTTAGTAATTCCGGTAGTATACTCAAATCGGCCCTCTCCAAATACACTCATTTTTGGTGAAATAGTCTTCATCAAGCCCAAACCAAACCAAAAAGCAAAGTGATTAGAACTGAAATCAATTACTTCCTCCTCTATTAGTTCAAACCCATCATCAAAGGTTCTCTCACTCATTCTTGAAGATGAGGTGTTTAAGTGAATTGTATTAGAAACGCCAAAACTACCATATGGAGATAAAGAATTGTCTGAAAAAAGATAAGTTAATCCTATCGGAATTTTCAATTGCGTTAATTTGATCGAAACTTCAGTCTCCTCAAAATAAGGAGACCTCTGGATTGAGCTTCTCGACATGTAGTTGGCTGATAAATATAGGATACTTGTAGTGATGGCTAGCTGTTTACTTTTGTGAGGAAAGCTTATACGCAATGATGGCCCCCCCATAATGGAGTTTTCCCTCACAAAATCTGCATCTAAAAAATAGTTATCGATTATATCTGACCTGAGGTTGGCAACTGAAGAGTTTAATCCAATAATGAGGCCAGGAGCTAACCTGGTTTTGGATTCTAATTTTTTCTTTTCTTCGGTGGAAAGTTCGACAAATGCCTTACACTGTTCATTATAATCTTCAAAATAGTTGATCAATGCAAACTTTTCGAATTCGGGAAGATCTTCGACCTTTCGTCTTGGATCACAATTCACGTATTTTAACAGTTGCTGTTGATATTTCTTATTCTCCGCGGCATAATCAGGACCCACATAAAAAGCATGCCTCCCTAAAAAATATCTTTTATACAATAGTTGACCAATGGTATCTTCATCTACGTTGAAGAATAGTTTAGTAATTCCTTCGGAGTAACTCGAATAAAGGTTAGCCCTTCCAGTGACTAAGGGTTTAAGCAAAAGGGTTTTTTTCTCAAAGACGAATTTGGCCCCTGGAGATTTAGCTCTCTCCGCTTTTAGTGCACTAATTCTATTACTAGAGTTATCAATTTTAACAGTTGCAACTATATAAGACTTTTTCTTATCCAGGTAAACTTCTCTTAACTGACTCAATTGAATTGATTTTGGATCGTCTGACTTATTAAATCTGTAAGATAGATTTTGAAGGTTTCGTTTTCTTGAAAATGGATCAATGTAACAATCAACTTTTTCTCCCGAGCTAGTCACGAAATAGCTTTGGGGTTGACTAATGCATTCAATGGAAACGACAAGTAGTAAAACTATGATTCTCATCTTCAATTAAGGGTTTGAGGGATGAAATTAATAAGTTATGAGCGATTATATACTGGTAATGGGAAGTATGTTTGACTAGTTACAGGCCTATGTCCCTCCCAAATAAAATCTAAACCCCGTCTCAATAATTAATCCATTAGAATAGATAGGTTCTCCGGGCGATAGGTCCGATTTAGCTCCTCCTTCAGCATAGGTGCACACAAAGCCTCCCATCTCACCCGCAGTCGTTAATAGTCCCAAAGAAAAATTAGAATACGATGACCAAACAGTTTTACTTTGATCCAAATGCTGATGAAACATCAAATTGCCTCTGAAGCGGAGTGCCATAGAGGCAGATGAAAAATAAGGGCTTGTAACGTTGAGGCCAATTCCGAAATCGTTCTGGTACTGACCTAATTGACCTCCAATACTCATTTTTTTGTTAAGCTCATCTTCTTGTCCTTTTACAAGAAATGATGAGCTCATGGTAATAAGAATTACAGTCAAAAGGCGAGAGACGTTTTTCATACAATTAATACGCATGATCTATCCCTAATTTAATATGTTGCGACATCCCACGAAAGTCTTGATTGTGGCAAATATTCCATTGCCCAAGCCACCACCCTCTGTATATTTGAATTCTTTATAAAATTTGAAAGATGAGATTGAGCCTAATAATAATTTTATACTGCCTTTGTTTACCTCTATCAGCTCAGAAAAAGATCACGGTTGAAGACATATACCAAGGTACATTCCAGGAAAAATCTGTGGATGAAATCAGATGGATGAAAGATGGACGTTTCTATACCGCTCTTGAAGGGAACCGCATCGTTAAATATGACGTAACCAATGGTGCCGAAGTGGATGTTTTGGTTAATGGAAACAGTACCGAGCCAACGCTTTCAATTGATGATTACAATTTTTCCTCTGATGAGCAACAAATGCTCATCATGACCGATCGCGAAAGTATTTATCGACGTTCTTTTGTCGCTAATTATTACATCTATGACCTCAGCTCGCAACAACTAAAGCAAGTATCAAGTAGTGAAGAGCAATCTTATGCTACCTTTTCACCAGACGGTAGTA
>JAJCYL010000156.1 GCA_029262955.1 Cytophagales bacterium
GGTATCGCCGGATGATTGGGGTGGGAATGATAAATTCCCAGGAGAGCAAGTCCATTTTTTTCTGCAAATTTTTCTGCGTATAAATAATCATGAGGGTCAACTTCAAAACGACGTCGCTGGTCACCTTCTTTCACATTATTCACCTCTCTGGCGATCAAGACCTGCTTAATTGCATCTTCTACCCCATAGAAGAAACCTACGCACTCATTGGGAAAAGTGTCCTCTGCATGAGCTGTCATTTCTTCGTAAGCATCTTTATTTATTGATATTTTCTTCTTTTTCATTTAAAGGATGGTTTTAAGTATTTCACCATATTTCTCGGCATTGTCGGGAAATACCGTGACAATAGTTCCATTATCAATAGTTCTGGCCACTTCTAATGCGCCGAGCAGGTTAGCAGCTGATGATGGGCTAACCAGCAACCCTTCTTTCTTTGAAATCACCGGTATTAAGCCGATTGCTTCATAAGTGTTGATACTGAGGTTGAAATCGGCAGTATTAGGGTTATATATTCCGGGAACCCTGGCAGTCTCCAAATGTTTCCATCCCTCCAACCCATGAAGGGCTTCGTCCGGCTGCAATGAGATGGAAGTCAATTGAGGAATCTCCTTTTTTAGCCCAGCGGTAGTGCCTATGAAAGTTCCAGTGGTTCCGAGTCCTGCAACAAAATGGGTAATCTCACCATTTGTTTGGCTTAAGATTTCTTTCGCAGTGTGCTCGTAATGAGCTTTCCAATTGCACTCATTATTGTATTGATCCGCGTAAAAGTATTTGTCCGGAAAGTCAAGAAATAATTGCCTGGCTTTATCTTGCGCCTCATCAGTTCCCCCGAATTTTGAAGTGTAAATGATTTCTGCTCCATAGGCCTTAAGGATTAATTTTCTCTCTTCAGAGGCATTTTCCGGTAGACATATTGAAACAGGAACACCTATTGCCGCTCCAATTGCTGCATACGCAATGGCCGTATTCCCACTTGAAGCGTCTAGGAGCTTCTTCCCAGAATTAAGTTGACCATTAAAAATTGCATTCTTTATGATTTCGTAAGCGGGTCGACCTTTCACACTCCCGCTTAGCTGTTGCCATTCGAGTTTTGCGAAAATTCTTACGCCATTTGAAGTCAAATTTTTGATCTCAAAAAGAGGGGTGTTGCCAATGAAATTGCCTATTTCAAGTACTCTTTCATTCAGCCTGTAGTTAATTTCTTCTATTATCATATTGAGCAAAAAAAAAGGGCCTTTCTGAATGAAAGGCCCTTTTAATTATCTATGGACTATATAAAATTCATTTGATGCCTTTCATGGTACTATGTGTATCGCACAACAACAATGGTCAGTGCAGCAACATGAAGAACAACAAATCATTGAATTTTTCACTTTTAGAGATTATGTATACTATAACGATTTGTAGTTACTAAAGTTCCTAGGATTTGGATTTCTGTCCATAAATCACAAATTCAGTAGTTCATTTGCATGCCCGGCGACAGTTTGGCCTATGGATAGTGAACTGGTCGCCGCCGGAGAAGGAGCATTGCAGACGTGAATGCACTTTTGATCGGTAATAATTTCGAAGTCATCTAATAAGCCTCCAGACCTGTCACATGCCTGAGCTCTAACTCCCGATCCACCTGGTTCAAGATCTGATTCTTTAATCTCAGGTATTAGCTTTTGTAGTGCTTTGGTAAATGCAGCTTTTGAAAAAGACCGATACATTTCCCCAAAGCCTGTTTGCCAATATTTTAAGGCCACTTTTTGAAACCCTGGCCAGGATAGTGTTTCCCAAAGCTCGGGCAGATTGATATCTGTCTTTCGATACCCTTCTCTTTTAAAGGCCAAAACCGCATTGGGGCCCGCCTCAATTCCTCCGGCTATCATCCTTGTAAAATGAACTCCGAGAAAAGGGAAGTTTGGATCTGGCACCGGATAAATCAAGTGCTTAACAAGGTGTGAGCTGGCCTCCTTTATTTTGTAGTATTCACCTCTAAATGGAATGATTTTTAGCGCTAAATCAGGTTTGCTCATTCGAGCTACTTTGTCTGAATATAGTCCGGCACAATTAATTACCAGGTCAAATTGCTCATCTCTTTTATTGGTTTTGACTACTGCTCGTTTGTTAATATTTAACTGTTCTACTTTCTCATTCAATGAAATGGCACCATTGAGCTCTTGAATTTTATCACCATATTTTTGAGCCACCTTAGTGTAATCAATGATTCCCGTCTGTGGGACGTGAATGCCCGCTAGACCGGTAACGTGAGGTTCGTATCCAATCAACTCTTCTTTTTTCAATTTTTTGAGGCCTTTCAGCCCATTTTCAACGCCTCTATCATACAGTTTGTTGAGATAAATAACTTCTTGTTCGGAGGTGGCAACCACAATTTTGCCACATAATTCAAATGGAACATCTTCCTTTTGACAGAATTCAATGAGTTGATGGTAACCGTTAATGCAATTTTTGGCTTTGAGGCTTCCTGGCTTATAATAAAGTCCAGAATGAATTACGCCGCTATTATGACCTGTTTGGTGATATGCCAGTTCCGATTCTTTTTCAATAAGGGTAAGTGAAATATTAGTATTGGTGGACAAGAGCTTATATCCTGTGGCGAGGCCAACTATACCTCCACCGATGATACAAATTTTCTGAGCCATTATTGTGACAACAAATTTTTGGCGAATATAACCGGATGTTCAGTGGAGGTCACTATTTAGTCTCCCAGAAATGTATGGCTATAAATATCCATCCTCCAATTAAGCAGAGTCCACCGATTGGAGCAACTGCACCAAGTAATTTAAGGTTGGTCAAACTAAGCACATATAGCGAGCCGGAAAAAAACAAAGTACCTATTATAAAGGACCAGGAGGAATACGTCAGGTATTTGGAAGGATTACTTAAGGAGATTAATCCAACAAATAACAAAGCAAGGGCGTGATAAAAATTGTATTTTGAAGCGATCTCGAAAGTTTCAAGGTGCTGATTTTGTTCAAGAGTTGCGCTTAAGGCATGAGCCCCAAAAGCCCCAATGATAACCGCAAAAGCCCCAAGGATTGAAGCTATTGTAATAATGACTTGATGACGCATGGCAGTTCTTTCTTGCAAAAATGATCTTTAAATCATTTTGACCTAAAGACCTCTCGTCTTTTTTCCTGTAGCTATTCGTAAGTTGGTTGAGTTGTGCACCTTAAATTGTGACTTACACAAAGTTCATAAAGCCAGTAAATGCCACAAACAACATATAACAATTAAATAGTAGTGTTGCTCCAAGAGCAACATTCATGGGCCATCCAACGGTATAATCCTTCATCACTTCCTTCCGGTTGAGAAGGATGATAAGAAATAAAGTCAATAATGGCATTATTAAAGGACTCAGAGCCTGGGAGGCGATTAGAATCCAAATAGGTCTCCCGCCAAAAATGGGGACTATTAATGTAGTCAGTGCCACTAGTAGCACAACCACTTTATAAACCGGTCGCTTCATATCCCGCCGAGTATTATTGTAATCTGAGAGCAACCAGGGGAATAGCAATAGATTAGGGAATATCGAAGACAGTCCTGCAGCGAGGATTCCCAGGGCAAAAACTGTCATGGCAAATTCTCCTGCCAATGGTTCCAGAGCGGTCATCATATCTATAGGGTTGTCAATATTAATTCCCTGCAAATACAGCGTTCCTGCGGCGCAAACCATAATGGCAAAACTTATTATAAAAGTTAACAGCATGGAATAGGCAGCATCACGGTTTTCGGTAGGGATATCCCTGGTTTGCCAACCTTGTTCTTGCACCAAAATACTGCGTGAAAC
>JAJCYL010000157.1 GCA_029262955.1 Cytophagales bacterium
TTAGTGATGGGCCAGCCTGTAGGGTGGATTGGATTAGGTTCGGTATTCCTATACACCAAGAAGTCAGGCTCCTACGCTAAAAAGCTTCGGCGACAGAGTACAGAGGTCATAGTAGTCAATGGGACATGAGCCCCGAAAATGATCGGGGAGTTCTCACGAGGTTGATGAAGGACTGAACGTTAATCTTCCTGAAATTGAACTGGGAGAGCTTTGCTTAGCCCTTTACGAAATTAGGGGATAGCTTCACTGGTGTAAAGAGCGGTTATGGTATGCTTAACGAACCGCCGTATACGCGAACCGTACCCCGAAAGCTTTCGGGGGTGGTGTGAGAGGCGCACCCTGTCAGTTTTTACTGGCGGGGCTGGCTACTCGATTATGGCCAGTGTCATTTATTAAGCTTACACTGAAAATTTCCAATAGCGGTTACAGTTCTTGATTTACTGAAATATGAAGTTGTTCGAGCTGATATATTTAGGTTTCCAGTTATTTCGATACTGTCCAGCAGATTTTTAAATTTCAGAGACATTTGATCTGAGAGCAGTTCAGTTCCCAGTTCGAATTCCCCGTCAAATTCGTCATAATCAGAGTAGTAAATAATTGAAGGTGTGATGTCCGAATTGCGTTCAGAAATATTTACTCTTATGCCTCCAAAACTGATTCTACCAATTGAGATTCCTAGTGAGTCCGTTGCTTTCCAACAATAGCATGAATTAAGGGTGTCAATTGTTACTCCATCGTTAACAATAACTTCAGCAGTTCCCTCAAACAGTTGAGGTTCATCAGGACTACAGTTTTGGAACAGGAGAGCTAGTAGTGGTGCCAGAAGGTAAATTCTCATTGTGTTCGTTCCGTACATTGGCCATAACGCGAGTCTGTCTAAAAACTCTACTTAAAAATAGTCAAATTGATGTTACATGGTCTACTGTTGCGGTTGGAGTAGAAAAAAGTCGATTTTTCATATTGAGTTGAAACCTAGTTAGCTGTAATAATATGACGGTATAACGTTAGATGAGGTAAATTTGGTTAGATATGGAGGCATAAAAAGGGTTAACAAGGCCCTTAATCTATCTTTTCCGACCAGGTTAAAGATTCTACTGCTCTTTTAAGTCTTCCATAGGATGACTTGAAAGCTTTAAATGGGTTGAGTGTCTTAGACACGGCTTTTCTGAATTCCGTTATTTACTAAGGAGTTTCAAGTGCTCTTTCAGAACACTAAAAACAACAAGAGATTGGCCATGTATTATTGGCCATGGATTGAAATTACATAGTAGACGGCTGCCTGGCTGCCGGTTTAGGATTGGTCAACACCAGCTGAAAACACAGTGGCTACAGAGATGGCCGAAATGATCTGCTAGTCGCTCCACTGTGTTTGTCACCTAATTGTTAGCCACTGTTTTCTCTCATTTATTCTTAAACCATTTTCTATTCTTCTTGAAGAATTCATTATCTTTTTCGAATTCCGTAATTACCCATTCGATAAACTCTTCACTGTATTGGGAAGCACCAGACGTAGGACGATAATAATATGCTGGATTCTCATCAATTTTGTATTTGTCTTTCAGTAACGTCATATCCCATGTATTAATACAGGCAATTCCATTTAACCTTATGTTGATTCTTTCAATAGTTTTTTTAGTCGTATATGGGCAGAGCTTATCTGGATTAGAAATATGGAATTCAGGAGCATCTGGATTATCAGTGATTGTCACTGGAGTTCCATCTTTTTCAAATGTCACATTGGTTCCTTTACTGAGAATATGGACATCATGATCGGAGGGGGATTGGACAATTTTTTTAATATTTCCCAACCATGCTTTTCTTCTAACATTTATTTCTCTATCCAACATTCTTAATAAATCAGCAGACTGGGCTGGGATAGACCGTGTTCCTCTTCTTGTATATAATACTCCCTTCTGAAATGCCGTCTTTTGTTTTCCATTTGAATCAGAATAATCACCTTGTTTTTTAAATATTCTTGGTGGGAAAGATGGATAGCAAATCATACAACTTGCCTTATTAGTTCCTCTTTTGATTTCGATAATTTCGAAATCAGTATATTCTATATCCAAATATGAAGATATTTTGTCAGCAATCTTTGCAGAGTCAAAATCCAGAATAACCCTGTGGTTGTAATTCGACTTTTTTCCATCATCCTTTACACCAAATAGTAATGCGCCTCCACCTGAATTGGCAATTGCTATAATATCCTTGATCACTTCGCACCACTCACCCTTGCTATTTACATCAAGTTCTTCTTTAAAGTCAATCATGCGAGCTTCCCGATTAGCTGATTCTGCCGTTCGAATTATCTTTGATCTCAATGATTTTTGGTCCTTCAAATCTTCTCTATAACAATAGTGCCTAATGAAGAGCTAAAGTTAGTGGCAGAATATAAGAAGTCCAGCAGGTGTCTGCCATTAAATTTAGCGTTTGTTGACAGTCGTTCTTGCCCTGACCGTAAAAATCGCTTTCCACCCACTGAAAGTTGCGGCTATGGATTTTATGTTTG
>JAJCYL010000158.1 GCA_029262955.1 Cytophagales bacterium
AAAAAGAGAGGTTTACTCACTTCTTGTTAGGTTTATAAATATAATGAAATTTAGACTGCTTTGGAATTAAGTAATATGACTGGGGTTAAATATCTGATTGCAATTGTTGGTCCGACTGCCGTAGGAAAGACGGAATTAGCCATAAAGTTGTCAAACCAATTTGGAGTAGATATCCTTTCAGCAGATTCGAGGCAATTTTATAGGGAACTGACAATTGGAACAGCCAAACCCTCAAAAGAGCAATTGGAAGAGGTCAGACATCACTTTATTAACAGTCATTCAATTCACGATTTCTATAGTGCAGGGCGATATGAAAAAGATGTGCTTGCTCTACTTGATTCCCTATTCACTCAAACATCAATTGCCATACTAGTTGGAGGTTCAGGTATGTACATAGATGCTGTTTGTAATGGACTAAATAAACAGCCAGAGGTACCGGAGGGGATAAGAATTCATTACAAAAATTTATTTAACGAGAATGGATTAGAACCTCTTTTGACGGAATTAAGAGAACTCGACAGGACTTATTATGACGAAGTTGATCAATCTAATCCTCAGCGAGTAATCAGGGCTCTGGAGGTTTGCCGCCACACAGGCCAAAAGTTCAGTTCTTTCAATGAGAGAAAAATCGAAAAGCGACCATTCAAGATTGTTAAAGTGGGTTTGACAATGGACAGAGCTATTCTTTATAAAAGAATTGATTATAGAATGGACAGCATGATTATTAAGGGACTTTTTGAAGAGGCGGAGCATCTTTATCCGTTTAAAGATCTTTATGCGTTGCAAACCGTTGGTTACAGCGAAATATTCAAGTTTATGGATGGAGCCTATGACAAAACAGAAGCGATTCGATTACTCAAACGGAACTCACGCCGATATGCGAAGAGGCAATTGACCTGGTTCAAACGTGATCCTCATATTAAATGGTTTGAGCCCGGCAATGAAAAAAGTATTTTAGAGTTTTTAAATATCCAACTGGACCAACTAACCTGATTACTTTCACGTGATGGTAAAAAACAATTTGTAACTACGAGACTAAATATTCTTATTTGTAGCTCGTATTAATAGGCCATGAAAATCTTCATTAATGATATTCCTGTTCTAATAAAAAAATCTTCAGCTAATATCAATATTGAAGATTTTGATGTGATTATTGATCAGGAATTGAGTGCCGTTCCGGCAAAAAAATTAATCGACGATGTATTAGTTAGAAATGCAAGCAAGGAGGATATCGATCATTTGCTCAGATTAATGACTAATAAGAAGTTCAAAAACCTGGACGCTCTGACATTCACTGTTAAAAACAGAGCGGAAACAGTTGATTACTTAAAACAGAAATTTACAGTAATTCTGGCAGGTGGTGGTGTTGTAGCTGAAAATGGCAGGATAATTTTGATTTTCCGTCGCAAAAAATGGGATTTACCTAAAGGGAAATTAAAGAAGAAAGAGACAAAAAAGGCTGGTGCAATTAGGGAAGTTGAAGAAGAGTGCGGCATCAAAGTTTCATTGGGAGATAAAATCTGTACTACCTGGCATACTTATTTAAAAAATGGTAAGTATATCCTTAAAAAGACGTACTGGTATCAAATGGGATGTGTCGACGATAGTCAAATGATTCCTCAAGCCGAGGAGGAAATTGAAGATGTGAGATGGATGGATTTCGACCAGACACGTCAGTCTTTATATAATTCCTATCGGACTGTACGACACGTTATTAAGAGGTTCTATGCAATGAAAAGCGAAAAAGTTACTTAATCTGGCAGTTTGTAAGGTAAAAAATGGGTTACATCACCGCCATATTTATGTACCTCTCTTATTATCGATGAACTAATCGGGGCTAATTCTGGAGATGTAATTAGAAAGACTGTTTCCAACTCTGCATTCAAATACTTATTAACCTGGGAAATGCCGTTTTCATATTCGAAGTCAGTTGTATTTCTTAGCCCTCTAACTAAAAAATTAGCCTTATACCTTTTGGCCAATTCAGCCGTGAGTTCATCATATATCCGGACTTTGACCCTGTGATTGTCTGCAAAAGCAGACTCAATACATTCCATCATTGAATCAATATTGAAGTATCTCTTCTTATTGGAATTATGACCTACGGTGATTATCACTTCATCAAATATCTTCAGACTACGAAGGACAATATCTTCATGGCCTCTCGTGAAAGGGTCAAAAGAACCTGGGAAAAGCGCCACCTTCGTCATGGCTATTCACATAGGAGTATACTGAGAATATCAAAATATTGATGATCGGGAATTTCATCAAAGTGATAGCTGAATTTCAGATAAGAAGGTTTGCCACCGAAAGAGATATTCCGAATATACCGTCTTAATGACTTAACATGAGGAGATTCCTGTGTAATGTCTCCCCAAAGGATCAATTTGCTCGTTTTTTGACTAAGCGATAACTCCTTAAACACCAGCATGATATAACGCAGATAATCTTCACTTGCCCTTACGGCAAATTGATTGTAGTAGTGAAGTTTCTGGTCTTGAGATACAATGAGGTGCATAACTCCTTTATCAACCAGGCAAAACATTGCCTTTTCGTGAGAATGATCATCATAACGATGTACCCCCTCAATCAATGCACTGCCTTGATGTACAATTTGTACTTCTTTTTGCTTGTAAACAGATTTTATCCATGCAGCCAATTTGTTATCGACCGCAAAAACATTCACTGCATTAGAACTAATATGTTTGTAATGATATATCTGTTCACTTTTTTCCTTAATCTGACAATTTACCTGTAGGTAGTCCTTTGCTGCCGCGGGTAAGAAATGGTCAGATGGAACAAGGGTGAACTTATGAGACTTGAATGAGACTTTAATTGAATGCCAAAAGCCAGCCATTAACAAATGGTGATTTTCAAATAACTTTTGGACTACTAATAATCTGGTATTAATCGTCTTTACATCCTGGAAAACGAAGTCTTCAATAAGTAGGCATTTGTTAGAAGTCGTATCAATTACACAAAATTGTAAATCCCGGATGCCGATTTGAATGGATAAACAATAGTTGTGTAGTTTATCAACATCAAACGCCTCGTCCTTAATCTTTTTAAGGATTTTATAATTGGCCGAAATTGTTTCCAAAATATTCTTATTCCCAGTTACCTGCTGTTGTCACCTGGGTTCGCGATCCAAATCTCAAAGGTTTTTTGATATTTGATTCGTTATTCTCATTTCTGGCAGGGTTTACAGAAAATGTGCTCCTGACTTCGACAACATCCACCTTTACACCACTTTTTTCAATTTTATCAGCCCACATGTCGAATTTTTTTCCGCCAGAAGCTGGTATTGTTAAGAGATTTTGCAAATCGAAATTCGGCCACTTAATTGGATTATAGACGGAGTCTTTAACCAAAACAGTACCTAATGTGTCGATTTCAACTCTGACACTATCGGCTCCATAATCAAGCGTAACTATAGTCTCTTTTCGCTCTGTAATATAAAAACTACCCGTATCGAGGAATGACCTAAGTGAATCCCAACTTCCGGTGTACTTACCATTCACAGCCTGGTAAGCAATTTGTCCTTCCCTGATCATTTGTAATTTTTCGATCACTCGGGCTTCTATTGTAGCAATTCTCTCTTCTTCATCAATTTTAGTCTTGATACTGGTAAACAAGAACCATGCAAGCCCTATTGAAACAACTGCGAAGACGTAGGTTAGTATTTTTGTGGTGTTCATTTCAGCCTAATTTTGATGCAATTATAAATATTTTGAAGCAAAACATATTGTTAGGAATCTTCTATTTTAGGTAAATATTCTTAAAATTAAAAACCCCCTTAGATCCACCCAGTGATTCGAGTGATTGTAAGTTGTGAAATCTTACATGAACTTTATCATTTCCCTCTTGTTTCAATTCTTGAATATCCAAGAATCTTACGTCTTCAATAATTTGATCTTCATCGGATACTTCCGGGTCAATTCCTTTCGCTAAATGCCCGCTAATTCTACGTACCCTAAAGAAGAATTCAACGGCATGCAAATTATTTTGAATGAACTCGTTGACGAAGAGAAAAGAGTCTATAGAGACTTCAAGTCCCGTTTCTTCCAAACACTCATTCCTAACGGTATCCTCAAGAGATGACCCCTTTTCAACACCCCCTCCTGGTGGAATCCACAAGTGGCCGGTCGGCCCCAAGCCCGCGTGTTTAACCATGAGGATTTTGTCATTTTCGATGAGTACACCGCAGGCCCTTACACGAACATAACCACCATAGGTATCTTCAATTTTATACTTCATACCATCAAATGTCAGTGAACCAAAATAATTTGCATCTTTGATCTCATGCCACTGCCCTCACAAGTTTTAGCCAATAAATTTCCTTTTGAGCCTACAGTCGGTCAGAAAAATCTTTTTCCTTTAATTGACAAATTTTTAAATACGAATGAAAGCAAACCCTGCCTTGTCATTAAGGGTTATGCTGGTACAGGCAAAACTACGGTTATTAGTGAATTGGTTAAAGTATTGCCTTCTTTCAACTTCAAGCATGTATTGATGGCACCTACTGGAAGAGCAGCAAAAGTGATGAGTAAATATGCTAAGAAAGTATCATTTACTATTCATAATAAAATCTACCGACAAAAGGGCGATCCAGGGAGTGGTAAATTCGAATTTTACTTACAAAAGAATCATTCTAAAAATACTGTTTTTATCGTTGATGAAGCTTCTATGCTACAGGATGATTCTTCAGGTGGAAATCATGGCTTACTGTCAGATCTAGTCCATTATGTTTTCCAAACGTCTGGTAATAGATTGTTGCTGGTTGGCGATGATGCGCAATTACCTCCGGTAGGACAAAGTAGTAGTCCGGGTCTTAATATTGACTTGTTAAAAAGCAGGTATAATCTTGATGTTATTTCTGCTGAACTTACAGATGTTATGCGTCAAGAGCAAAACTCAGGGATTTTAGAGAATGCGACATTTTTGAGAGAGGGTCTTAGAAACGAAATCCCGGAAATTAGATTTCAAACAAAATCCTTCAAGGACATCTTTCGAATGAGTGCCGAAAAAATGGAAGATGGTCTGAGGTATTGTTATGACAAGTATGGCAAAGAAAATACAATAGTCATTTGTCGTTCCAATAAGCAAGCCGTTCAGTACAATCATTTTATACGTAATCAGATATTATTCAGAGAAGAGGAAATTGAAGTTGGTGATGTGATTATGAATGTGAGAAATAACTATTATTATGCGCCAACATATTCTCCTTCAGGATTCATAGCGAATGGTGACTTTATGGAGGTGCTTAAGATCATAGACCTTGAAGAAATGTATGATTTAAGATTTGCAAGGCTAGAGTTGAAATTGTTAGACTATGAATTTGAAGAAACTTTTGAAGCCCGAGTAATACTTGATACCCTGCATTCTCCGTTACCTAATTTGTCGATAGAATCAAGTAGAGATCTGTATCAAAAAGTTTTTGATGATTACAAGGATCTGGCTGAAGTAAGTGAGAGAAAATTAATGGTAAAAAATGATCCATTTATGAATGCACTCCAAGTTAAATTTGCATACGCTTTAACTTGCCATAAGTCGCAGGGTGGCCAATGGAATGCCATCTTTATTGATCAAGGCTACCTGAGTAGCGAAATGATTGATAAAGAGTATGTGAGATGGCTATATACAGGAGTTACAAGAGCAACAGATGAACTCTTTTTGGTAAATTTTCACCCTCAATTTTTTCGTAATTGATGATGAAGTCCCTAAACACGTTTATTTTAATATTTTGCTGTCTTAGCCTCTGCGCTCAGCAAGCTAAAGGGCCTATTATCTCCTTTGAAGCACCGTATCGGGATTTTGAATCATTGGTTGAGGGTAAAGTAGTTGAACATGTTTTCGAATTCGCAAATAATGGAGACAAGGACATTATTATCAATAATGTTTTAACCTCTTGTGGATGTACCGCATCAGATTGGTCTAACATTCCAATTAAACCTGGAGACAAAGGGGTTATAAAAGTGACCTTCGACAGTAACGGTAAGATTGGACAACAACGGAAGGTAATAACGATATTATCGAATGCCATAAATAAAAGGACTGAGCTAATTATTGAGGCATTTGTTTTACCAAAGCGTTCTCAATTTTGAAGCGTAAGCACAAAAGGCATAAAAATTTGAATTAATTAACATTCATTTTGTTACATTTGGCCGATTAGACAACATATGATGTTCGCCAGAGCAAGGAAAACAAAGACAGAAGAATATTTGGAAAATGAGTTCTATGAGAACGAGTCTCTCTTTGCCGATCTTAACCCTAAGGATGCTGATGAGGAAGAAGACATTTTCGATAAAATATCAGTTAAGCCAAAAAGAGGCAGGAAGAAAAAGAATAGGTAACTAGTTGAATTTGGTTTGCATTTCTATCCATCTCTCAGGAATTTCTCCACTGGTTGCAGTTTCATAATCTGAGTAGTTGCATGGAATAATTGCGTTTCTTGCGAATTTGTGATAATCGTTGGGATAAGGAACTTCCATCCACCACTTCTCGGTCATTTTGCTTTTGAAGAAGACGATCGAGGAAGGTTCTTTTTCCAAGGAAACTTCAAACCTGAGATAACTAGTACTTCCAAATCCTTTTTCATCCTTTCTTTGGTAAAAACCTTCAATGAAATACCAGATCATTGTGGAAATGACCGAGGCTGTACTAAAATTGCTATCGTCAAGTTCTGGATAATATTCATATATCCCCAAAGAACTCAACTTATTGTTAAGTCCACCATACCAACACATTTGGCAGGCCTCTTCCCCCGATAGACCAAAAACCTGGGATCGGTTGTTCCCAGGACAATAGGCCTCCTGGATAGCAGCAATATCCCAAACCATCATATCCGCTTCTCTTATCAACGGTTCAATGGTTTTTATATCATTTTTAATCTGCCCTAAACGAATCGCATCGAAAAACAGCGTTTCTAACGTGTTTATGGTCGGCTCATCATTTAAATATGATTGGTGAGCCAAATGAATATAATTGAACAGATAATTTGGCTCCCTGGTAAATACATCAAAGAGAAACCTTTCATTTTGAGGTAAGTCGGCTGAGTCGTTGACATCTATATAGGAATCGACGTTGACCATACTTACCAGCTTTTCGAATGGCTCGTACGCTTGAAATTGAGATAAGGTAAAATCATGACTACCACCAAAAATTATTGGTAATATATTCTTTGACATGAGCCAGCTACAGATTTCTTCTAAGCGAAGTTTTGTGTCATTTAGCTCTAACCCATTTCGGAGATTACCGAGATCAAGTATTCGATAAGACCCACTCCCTTTTTTCAGATTATATAATTTCTGTCTAATGAAATAGGGTGCTTTTTCCATTTCACCTGAAGTTGCAGAACCTCGAGTGTCCATTAGTCCAATCAATGCAATATCAAAACCATCGGTGTCGGATATGTTATAGGAATTGATTGTAAGTGATTTGGAAAAGGCGTGTGGAGATTGAATCCCTTCGAACAAATCTTCCTCAATTGAATCAAAAAAGAGATTCAGTTCCATAGTTCTAATTAGAAATAAAAAAAGGGAAAATGTCTAATTTCCCTTCAGAACTCTTATCCTCCGAAATCGTCGAAGCGTATGTTCTCATCTGGTATTCCAAAGTCCTCACCCATTTTTTGCACCGCCTGATTCATTAGTGGAGGACCGCAGAAATAAAGTTCGATATCCTCCGGAGAATCATGAGCGCTCAAGTAATTATCAACCACAGCTTGATGAACAAAACCAAGGAAACCGTCTCCTTTGGAATCATCTAAGCTAGTCTTAGTCACCCAATTATCTTCCTCTTGAGGTTCCGAAAGGACAATGTAAAATTTAAAATTAGGGAAGTGTTTCTCCAACTCATAAAAATGTTCTAAGTAGAAAAGTTCTCTTTTTGAGCGGCCACCGTACCAATAACTTACTTTCCTTCCGGTCTTTAGCGTCTTAAATAAATGATAGAGATGCGATCTCATCGGAGCCATTCCTGCTCCTCCACCTACATACAACATTTCAGCTTCGGTGGGGTTAATGAAGAACTCCCCATATGGTCCGGAGATTGTAACTTTATCACCAGCCTTTAATCCAAAAATGTAAGAAGAGGCAATTCCGGGGTTAACATCCATCCAACCATTTTTTGCTCTGTCAAATGGTGGAGTTGCGATACGAACGTTTAACATGATCTCTCTACCTTCCGCCGGATAGGAGGCCATTGAATATGCCCGTTCGATTGTCTCGTCGTTCTTCATCTTAAGATCCCATAATTTGAAATTATCCCATTCCATTTGGAATTTTTTAGGATCATTGTGTTCCTCGGGATGGGCGGTAATGTCAATATCTTTGAAGTCCACCTCACATTTTGGAACTTCGATCTGGATATAACCCCCGGCCTTGTAGCCCATCTCTTCTGGGATCTCAACGACAAACTCTTTGATGAAGGAAGCGACGTTATAGTTCCGGACGACTGTTGCCTCCCATTTCTTAATTCCGAAAATCTCTTCCGGAATATGAATTTTCATATCTTCCTTGACCTTAACCTGGCAGGATAGTCGAACTTTCTCCTTTTGCTCTGATCTGCTCAGATGACCGACCTCAGTTGGCAGGACATCTCCACCACCCTCTTCAACGACACACTTGCACATGGCACACGTTCCACCTCCACCGCAGGCTGAGGGCAGAAATATTTTTTGTTGTGACAATGTCGATAGTAAAGAGCTGCCAGCAGCAACCACAATGGGATTACTTTCGTCTCCGTTTATGATAATATTAGCAGGTCCGCTTTGAACTAATTTAGACTGGGCAAATAACAGAATCAGCACCAGTAGCAATATCACAAAAGTGAATGCTATTATTGTAGTGAAAACAATTTCCATGGAGAAATTTCAGTTTTGATCAATACCTATGCACACAAATATATTTTGAATTGATGCTTAAAACAAAACTAACTCCACATGAGTTTCACCATTCGCCTGGATGATCATGATCTAGATCATTTTTTCATAAAAAAGCACTGCTGATGTTAGAAGACAAGATAAAAAAAGTCATAAGGGACGTTCATGACTTCCCTAAAAAGGGTATTGTATTTAAGGACATTACACCAATATTATCAAAACCAGAATTGGTACATGAAATAATTGAGAAGCTCAAAGATCAAGTTGCGCATCTGAAAATTGATGCCATTGCCTGCATTGAGAGCCGTGGCTTTTGGTTTGGAACAATTCTCGCCTATGAAATGAGCCTACCAATAATTCCAATAAGGAAAAAAGGGAAATTACCTCATAAAACAGTTTCTGTTGAATATGATTTGGAGTATGGGTCAGCTACAATAGAAGCTCATGATGACGCCATTGGAAAGGGAGTAAACATATTAATACATGATGATTTATTGGCAACTGGGGGTACCGCATCTGCCGCTGCAGATTTAATTATTCAGTCGGGAGGAATTGTTGCAGGATTTTCATTCTTAGTCGATTTGACATTTTTGAAAGGGAAGGAGCGGTTAAGATCATACAGTCCCAATATGATTAGCCTTATTGAGTATTAGTATTTTGACCAATAGGAATGTGAAATGAAAATCGAGTAGCAAATATATTGTCATTGCCCTTTTTGGTTCCCCAATCCGCAATGTTGTCCAAATAGTCTGTTAAAGAGTTAATCATCCCGACCTGAAAACTCAATCCGAAATTGTTTTTAAAAAGATAGATTAGCCCAACTTGTGTAGGCAACAATAATGTGATGTTGGAGAAGGTTTCGTTTTGTGCCCTGGTTTCGGGCTGATCCTGCAAATCGTTGAAGAATTGATCTTGTGGATTAATTCTAAGCAAGCCAATACCTTGACTTATGTAAAATTTAATCTTCTTCCACTCAAGAAGGTTATAGTTCAGTTCATAATTGAGCATGAATAGCGGTGTGCGAAAGAATCTATTAGGGTTTGGAGCAGGAACTTCACCGTTGTCAAACTCATAGTTCAAATTGTCACCGGTAATGAAACCAACACCCAAATTGAAGTTTCCATTCAACTTTTTATTTGCATTGAGTTTGAACCCAAGGTGAAATACGTTAGACCATTTGTCTAAACTGCGAGATAAATCACCTCGATAAGCGTTCGCACTAATTCCAACTGAAACGAGTTTGAGGTTTTGACCTCCTGCTAGAATTGGAGAAATAGCTATAAAAAGTATCGTTAAAAAAGATCTCATTCCTATCAATCTGATGTACAAAAGTAGTCGCATTCTGAATATGGGCACTTAGCGGTTGACTAAATAAATGCCACCTAGAATAATAGAAATACCAATGTAATGCATGAAGAATAACGCTTCACCATCTAGTACACCCCAGACAATGGCCACTATTGGTATTAAATAGGTGACTGAACTGGTGAAAATGGGGGTCGTGATTTGTACCAATTTATTGAAAATAACCAGTGCTACAGCGGTACTCATCACACCCAATAAAACAATATAGAAAGTTGCAAGCCAGAAATCAGGGACCACATTAATTTTCGAAGTGAAATCCGTAAAGAACAGCAGATGAACAAGAGCAAAAGGTCCCACTAATAAGACCGAAACAGAGGTGAGAACAGTAGCTTTTAAATGCCCCATGTAGTTCTTTACGATATTGAGGTTAATCCCGTAAAGAATAGTAGCAGCAATTACATATAAGGCGTAATAATTGATTTTATCAAAACTGCCGTCTGATCCGGATAGTATTAGCAGTATAGATCCGATTAATCCCATTACCACTCCAAGGATATGGCCCCATTTCATTCGATTTTTAAAAAACAATACACCGACTATTAACACCCAAAGTGGAGTCAATGCATTAAACACTCCTGTTAATGAGCTATCTAATTGCGTCTGAGCAATGGCAAATAGGAAGGAAGGTATAAAGATGCTCACCATTCCAATCAAGAATAGAATCTTGTAGTCTTTACCGGAAATTTTCTTGAAATTTCTTAAGGCAATTGGTGATAGAAAAACTGAAGCCGCGATTATTCTTAAAGCACCTACTTCTCCAGATGTGAGCACTAATAGCCCCTTCTTTATTAAAATAAATGATGTTCCCCAAATTAAGGATAGAACAATCAGAAGTGACCATGCCAAAACATCTCTATTTGTTCCACCCATCAAGCAAGAATGAGGCGGTCATCAAATTGCTCTTCCACCTCAGCTAATATATTCTTAATGTCAGCGTAATCATCGCTGGTAACCAACCTTGTGCGGTATGGTTTGAAGTTATGAATACCACGGAAGTAATTGGTATAGTGGCGCTTCATTTCATTAATACCTTTCCGTTCGCCTTTCCAGTCAATTGAAAAATCGAGGTGTTTTAGAGTAACCCTTATTCTTTCGGCCAAATCTGGAGGGGGTAAATGTTCTCCTGTGGAGAAATAATGTTTTATCTCTGAAAATATCCAGGGGTATCCAATAGATGCCCTACCGATCATAATTCCATCTACACCAAATTTTTCACGATATTCCATCGCTTTTTCAGGGGTATCGATGTCACCGTTTCCAAAAATGGGAATTTGTATATCCTGATGATTCTTAACCTCGGCAATTAGGTCCCAGTTGGCCTCACCTTTATACATCTGCTTTCGGGTGCGCCCATGAATAGTCAAAGCCTGAATGCCAACATCCTGTAACCTTTGCGCAACTTCGACGATCTTGATAGAATCATCGTCCCAGCCTAATCTTGTTTTCACAGTAACCGGTTTGTCGACACGTTTGACTATCTCCTCTGTCATCTGCTGCATCTTGGGAAGATCCAGTAGAATGCCAGCTCCGGCTCCTTTACAGGCCACTTTTTTGACTGGACATCCGTAGTTGATATCAACAATCTCAGGGTTGGCTGATTCTGCTATTGCTGCAGCTTCACGCATCGATTCAATCTTGTCACCAAAAATTTGGATACCTATAGGCCGTTCATAATCATAAATGTCAAGTTTTTCGACACTTTTTACTGCATCCCGAATAAGACCTTCAGAGGAAATGAATTCGGTATACATGAGATCTACACCCTGTTCTTTGCAAACCGCTCGAAATGGGGGATCGCTCACATCCTCCATGGGGGCAAGTAAAAGGGGGAAATCCCCCAGTTCTATGTTACCTATTTTCACCAATTTGCAATCCCGAATTTTGCCGTAAATTTATGCCAAATATGGATAATAACCATTCGACCACCTCCGCTAAAGGCCGTAGTCCCCTGTTATCTTTTTTTATAATTATTCTGTTTGCCTTTGTAGGATTATTTATCGGCAATTTCATCGGGCTCATTGCCATATTGCCGTATTATAATTTTGATCTGACGCAAACCATGAATTTTATAAGCAATCCGATGCAGGATGAAATGGGCAGAATGCCGTTATTAATACTGCAAGGAGCGACGTCGGTGGTTTCATTTATTATATCACCGTTGCTCTATATCCATTACTATGAAAAGCAGAATAGTACAGGGTATATGGCAATGCCATTCCCTCTTTGGCCATCAGTGCTACTAACAGTGTTACTGACTCAATCATTTATGTTTGTAAATACTCCAATTATTGAGTGGAACATGAATGTACATTTGCCTGAATTCATGAGGGGGCTTGAACAAATGGCACAGCAGCAAGAACAATACTTGAAGGAAATAACAGAATATGTAACACACTTCGATAGTCTTGCTCAACTTTTTATGGGGTTAACAGTTATTGCCATAATTCCAGGAATTGGAGAGGAGTTATTATTCAGAGGTTTAATTCAAAACAAACTATCGGCTATATTCAAAAACCCTCACATTGGAATTTGGTTAGCAGCATTTCTATTTGCTCTTTTCCATTTCCAGTTTTATGGTTTAATTCCCCGGATGTTACTAGGAGCTCTCTTCGGATATTTATACTGGTGGTCCGGTAGTTTGCTATTGGCGATTATAGCTCATTTCTTCAATAATGGATTTACGCTCATTATGGTGTATTTATATCATCAGGATTTGGTGAGTTTTGATATCGAGGGCACTTCAGAGATTTCATCAACTGTGATTGTATTTTTTACATTGCTTTTCGGATCATTGGCATATTATTTCTTTAAGTTTATTCGACATCAGGCATTACAAAATGGATAATTGGCAAAAAGTTTATGATGACACCTCTGAGCATCGAACTTCTATTGTGAAGTCGATTCTGGAAGACAATGATCTTAATCCGGTCCTGATAAATAAGAAAGATGCCAGCTATCAATTTGGATCATTCGAAGTTCATGTGGCTCCCGATAACGTAATTAAGGCGCTGAAAATAATTCAAGACGATATTGATTTTAAGTAGATACAATAACTTAACTCAGAGAATAATCACTGCGCTAGTAGGAACCGTAGTGGTCGTTGGAGCTATTTTATGGGGCCCATGGAGTTATTTTGTTGTTTTCTTGTTTCTGACCATCTGCACTCAAATTGAATTCTACAATCTCATAAAAGCACATGGAATTGTGCCATTGAAGTATCTGGGCACATTTGCCGGGACACTCATTTTCTCATTGACATTTCTAGTTGAGCAGCAGATACTTCATCAAAACCTATATTTCGCCATTTTTCCACTGGTGTCTATTATATATTTCATTAAGCTTTATAAGAAAAATGAGACGAGACCTTTTACGAATATAGCGTTCACTTTTTTAGGAATTATTTATGTGGCAGTTCCTTTTTCGTTAATCAACGTTATTGCTTTCAATGATGGACCATACAACTTTGAACCAATAGTTGGCATGCTCTTTTTGCTATGGGCTAGTGATACAGGTGCGTATTTTGCAGGGACGGCTTTTGGCAAGACCAAACTTTTTGAGCGGGTATCTCCAAAAAAATCATGGGAAGGTAGTCTCGGCGGAGCGGCGTTGTCACTCAGTTTTGCTTTTGTTTTTTCAATCTACTTCACTGACATCCTTCTTTCAGAGTGGCTTATGATTTCGGGCATCATTGTAATTACAGGTACCTATGGTGATTTAGTTGAATCACTGTTTAAAAGGACCCTGGAAATTAAGGATTCCGGGGGGGTATTGATTGGTCATGGGGGTTTTTTAGACAGGTTTGACGGGCTGTTGCTGTCCGTCCCATTTATTCTGATGTTCCTGAAAATTCTTTAGTGGAATAGCATAAAAATTCTTGGCAATAGAAGTAAAACTCTTATTAGCTTTGCATAGGTAACTTTCACAACGACATTAACTCCACAACTCATTTCTTATGGGATATATCGAACCCGCCCCTATAAAGGATAAAGAAAATCCTTTCGAATCAATGATGTCGCGATTTAACATTGCGGCAGAAATTCTCGGCCTTGACGAGCAAACTTATAACGTACTTAAATCACCTGTAAAGCAGGTTATCGTCTCATTACCAGTCACTCTTGATAGTGGTAAAATTGAGGTTTATGAAGGCTACAGAGTAATTCATTCGAATATTTTAGGTCCCTCCAAGGGAGGTATTCGCTATGACTTGAATGTCAATATTGACGAAATCAAAGCTTTGGCTGCCTGGATGACATGGAAATGTGCTGTTGTTGATATTCCATATGGTGGGGCTAAAGGAGGGATAGCTTGTAATCCGCGTGAAATGAGCCACGGGGAAGTGGAAAGGTTAACAAGGGCGTATACCCAATCACTGCACCATATTTTTGGACCAGATACAGATATACCAGCACCAGATATGGGCACTGGACCCCAGGAAATGGCTTGGTTAATGGATGAATATTCCCGTTCCAAAGGTATGACTGTGAATGCGGTGGTAACTGGTAAGCCACTTGTCTTAGGTGGATCTTTGGGAAGGACTGAAGCAACGGGTAGAGGGGTAATGATTTCTGCCTTATCCGCTATGGAGAAGCTTCGAATAAATCCTTTCCAAGCGAGATGTGCGATTCAAGGTTTTGGAAATGTGGGATCCTGGGCCGCATCGTTAATGGAAGAAAGGGGAGTTAAAATTGTGGCAATAAGTGATATTTCAGGCGCTTATTATAATGAAGATGGAATTGAT
>JAJCYL010000159.1 GCA_029262955.1 Cytophagales bacterium
GGGAGCAGATTTCGGCGACATAAACAACGATGGACATAGCGAGATCTTCGTGACAGAAATGCTCCCCAAAAAGCACGATAGACTAATGTCCAAGGCCCTTTTCGAAAACTGGGATAAACACCAGCTTCTAATTGATCGCGGGTACTACAACCAATTTGGTCGAAATGTATTGCAATTGAATAACGGGGATCAGACGTTTTCAGAAATTGGCCGATTTGCGGGAGTAGATGCTACGGATTGGAGTTGGGGTGCTCTAATTTTTGACATGGACAATGATGGTGCCAAAGACCTCTTTGTGGCCAATGGGATTTACAAGGATTTGTTAGATCTCGATTATGTGAATTTTATGTCACAACCAGGGGTAGTTCAAAACATTATTAGGAATGAAAAAGATGCCATCAAATCAATGATAGATATGATGCCATCCGAACCTTTGAATAATTATGCGTATAAAAACAACAAAGACTTTACATTTTCAGATAAAACTGATGAATGGGGGTTTTCGGCGCCGACATTTTCGAATGGATCTGCTTATGGTGACCTTGACAATGACGGTGATCTTGACCTGGTCATCAACAATGTCAATATGATTTCATCATTATATGAAAACAAAACATCAGAGCTGTTATCTAATAATTACCTCAAATTGAGACTTATAGGTGAGGATAAAAACATTAATGCGATTGGATCGAAAGTAAGGCTTTACATCCAGGATCAAGTTTACTACCAGGAATTGAATCCATTTAGAGGATTCGAATCCACCGTTGACAATCTCTTGGTTTTTGGGCTTGGTGAAAACAGCCTCATTGACAGGATTGAGATCACCTGGCCAGACGGCAGAGTGACTGTTGATGAAAACATATCCCCCAATCAAGCTCTTCAATATGACATTAGCCAATCTAAGAACGCTCGGGATACATTAATAAAGGACAAAAATTTGTACAGTCTTGTGGAGCGAGATTACTTGGAATTTACACACAAGGAAAGTACATACGTGGATTTTGATAAGGAAAGATTACTGTTTCATATGAATTCAACCGAAGGCCCCTGTATCTGCAAAGGAGACATTAATAATGATGGAACTGAAGACATTTATGTCGGTGGAGCAAGCGGACAGTCGGGTGTTTTATTTCTTCAAAACCTAGTCGGTGAATACGATAAGATTATAGAACCATTTATTGGATCGAGAGAAAGCGAAGATCTGGGTTGTACATTTTTCGATGCAAATGGAGATGGTTTACTAGACTTGTACGTGGCCTCAGGCAGTTCCGAATTTGGCTCTGCGGCCTTGGGACTTATGGACCTCCTTTATTTTGGTGATGGAACGGGTCAGTTTCATGCCACTAAACAATTGTTACCCCTTAGTGGGCTGGAATCTTCTAGTGTCGTTCTGTCTATCGATTATGATGCAGATGGAGATTTAGACTTGTTTGTTGGCGGTCGACAAAGACCCTACTATTATGGCCTACCAGTGGATTCACATATTTTGGAAAATGATGGAAAGGGTAATTTTGCAAATGTAACGAAAAAGGTAGCTCCGGACTTAGTCAAAATTGGCATGGTAACTGACGCCATTGCGGTAGATCTTGATCATGATGAAATGTCAGAGTTGGTGCTGGTTGGCAAGTGGTTATCACCAAAAGTATTTGGATACCGTGAAGGTAAATGGCAGGATCAAACAGAAAAGTACGGGCTTGCGGAAAAAAGCGGGTTATATAATGACATAGAAACAGCTGACCTCAACGGAGATGGCTATCAGGACCTAATTTTTGGCAACTATGGAACAAATACCAGGTTTCGGACATCCACTGATGAACCACTAGGATTGTTGGTCAATGACTTTGATAACAATGGTACCCTCGATTTGATAACTACGATGTATTTCGATCATATTGAATATCCTTTCATTCAATTAAAAGATTTGGTGATGCAATTACCCATTTTAAAGAAAGACTATTTAAAATTCAATGACTATAAAAATGCTACTTCCCAGGAGGTTTTCGGAAATGGAAATGACAAAGTAGGTTACCGTTTTAATGCTAAAAAACTTGAATCTTTTGTCTGGCTAAATGACATTGACGGTAACTTTCGGCAGATGGATCTTCCACCTGAAGCGCAATTCTTTCCCATTTATGCCATTCACATTGATGATTTCAATTCAGATGGTAATTTTGATTTATTATTAGGAGGGAATTTTCTAAAAGCAAAACCAGAGATAGGAAGTAACATGGCTGGACACGTCACCGCACTAATCGGGCAAGGCGATGGAAATTTTAGATTCGTCCGTAATTCTGAAACAGGTATAAATATCAACGGGGAAATACGGGCCATTGAATCCATCCAAATTGAAAACAAAAAAGCGCTCATTTTTGGCATGAACAATCAGCGGATTAAGACTTATATAAGGAATGAAGATATTTAAGAACATATGGATAGTCGGAGCTTTGTACACGGCTTTAACAGCATGTGATCCCGCAAATAAGCTTGAAACCGCCATTAATCAGGAGTTAGAATCAGGGATAAAAAACGATTCTCTGTTCATGGGCATACATTTTGGGTGGACACAAAAAGAATTCTATGATCATTGCTGGAAAATGAATAAGCAAGGCATATTCGCCAATGGCTCCCAGGGCGCCTCAGTATTATATGCGTTTAAGGATGATGAAGGGTACAATGTTGACTTTAACTTTTTTCCTGAATATGACGATGGAAGGGCCTATAGATATAACGCAAGTTTTGGTTATAATGCCTGGTCTCCCTGGAACAAACAGCTACAATCTGATGATTTACTCAAAAAATTATCCGGTATTTTATTAAAATGGTATGGGGGCAACGATTTATTTAAAGTCACGGAAAACAAGATCACGACTTTTTACAAAATTGATGGTAACAGGCAAATTGCACTGAGAATTAAAGATGATAGATTGGTGGTTGCTACGTTCATTGACTTGTCACACTACACACCCTATTCAGACTAATATGATAGCAAAGACAGTTGGAGTTTGTGGGATTCTATATTTGTTTTTCTCTTGTCAACAAAGTGTCGAGGAAAAGCTTTTCAAATCTATTGCGCCCAATCAGACGGGAATCGAGTTTTCAAATGACCTTACTTTTAGTCAGGAATTTAACATCTTCAAGTATCGAAATTTCTATAATGGTGGTGGAGTAGCACTGGCTGATTTCGACAATGACAATCGTCTTGATATTTATTTTGTTTCAAACATGTCCTCGAATAAACTTTATCGGAATACGGGCGATTTTAAGTTTGAGGATGTTACGCAAAAAGCCGGCGTAGCTGGTACAAAAGCATGGAGTACGGGTGTAAGTGTTGCCGATGTCAATGGTGATGGCTTACTAGATATATACGTATGTAATTCGGGCGATATCGCTGGTGATAGCAAGCAAAATGAATTATTCCTTAATAATGGGGATAATACTTTCAATGAATCCGCAGCAACGTACGGCTTAGATGATCAGGGATATTCTACACATGCGGCCTTTTTTGATTATGATAAGGATGGTGATGTAGATATGTATCTACTCAATAATTCTTACCAGGCAATTGGCAGTTTCGATTTAAGAAGAAATGAAAGACCAATTAGGGATGCAGTTGGTGGAGACAAATTATATCGAAATGACGGTGAGGTGTTTACTGATGTGAGCAAAGAGGCCGGAATCTATGGCAGTATTATTGGGTTTGGCTTAGGCGTGACAGTCGGTGATATTAATCGTGATGGCTGGTTGGACATTTATGTGTCTAATGATTTTTTCGAACGGGATTATTTATATATCAACAATAAAAGCGGAGGCTTTGATGAGATGTTCGAAAAAAGCATCAAAAGCACAAGCGCTGCCTCCATGGGTGCAGATATGGCGGATTTAAATAATGATGGGTTTCCTGAAGTGTTTGTAACTGATATGTTGCCAGCAACCAATCAAAGGATAAAAACAGTTACCACTTTTGACAGTTGGGACAGATACAAGTACAGTGTACAAAATGGCTACGGTAGTCAGTTTACCAGAAATACGCTCCAACTCAATAATGGAGACGACACTTTCAGTGAAATTGGTCGGCTTGCGGGTGTTGAAGCTAGTGATTGGAGCTGGGGTGCCCTGATTTTTGATTTCCAAAACGACGGATTTAAGGATATTTTTATAGCTAATGGAATTTACCAGGACCTAACCAATCAAGATTTTCTACAATTCGTCACTCAAAATGAAATCACCAAAAAAATTACAGCTAGCGGAAAAGTAGATTACAAGACACTAATTGACTACATCCCCAGTATGCCAATAGCTAACCATGCTTATATTAACGACCACCAACTGGGATTTTCCAATCAATCACAAAAGTTGGGCTTGGCAGATGAGAGTTTCTCAAGTGGTTCAGCCTATGGTGATTTGGATAATGATGGTGATCTTGACCTTGTAGTCAACAATACCAATATGGCACCATTTATATATGAAAATCAAGCTGATAAAATCAACCCAGAGAATAATTATATCAGATTTATCTTAAAAGGAGAAGGAAAAAACACCAACGCACTCGGGGCTAACATTACAGTTTATGGGGGGGATAGAGTTTTTTACATAGAGCACCTTCCAACTAGGGGTTTCGAATCAACTGTGGATAACAGACCTTTGGTTGGCATTGGTAATTTAAATATGGTCGATTCTGTCATAATAAATTGGCCCTTAGGAAAAGCAACCCGTCTAACCAAAGTGAAGGCGAATACAGATGTCATACTGACCGAGGCAGAAGGAAGCGATAAATTAAGTGAAGATGGATATGTAACCTCACTATATCGCGAAATTTCAGAGCCTATAGTCGATTTTAAACATCAAGAAAATAATTTCGTCGATTTTGACAGAGACAGACTGGTTTTTCAAATGTTGTCTTCACAAGGTCCTTGTATGTGCAAAGGAGATATTAATAAAGACGGATTAGATGATTTGTACATTGGTGGAGCTGCAGGGCAAGAAGGACTGCTGGCACTACAAAATTCGGACGGTACTTTTGAACGGCACGAAGCAACAGTGATTTCACGGGATAAAGAATCAGAAGATGTGGATTGTGCGTTTTTCGATGCAAATGGTGACGGAAACCTTGATCTATATGTCGTAAGTGGTGGCAGTGATTTCGAACCGGCATCACCGGCACTTGCTGACAGATTATACATTTCCGACGCCAATTTGAAATACAGCAAATATCGCTATGTATTTCCGGTGAACAGATTTGAAAGCACTTCTGTGGTTGCTCCTGCTGATTACGATCGTGACGGAGACATTGATCTATTTGTTGGGGGAAGATTACAGACTTATTCGTACGGTCTTCCCCGCAGTGGCTATATACTCAACAATGATGGCTCTGGCAATTTCACCAAAATTGCCAATGGAGTTCCTGACCCATTGGAGGAAATTGGTATGATAACCGATGCGAAATGGGGAGATATTGACGGCGATCAAGACCTCGATCTTGTTTTAGTCGGTGAATGGATGCCCGTGACCATTCTGCTCAATGACTCCGGATCGTTTGTGCTGAGTAGTCAAGCCATTCCAAATTCCAACGGATGGTGGAACACCGTAGAACTGGCCGACTTAAATGGTGACGCCCTCATTGATATAGTTGCTGGTAACCATGGCTTAAATTCTAGGTTTAGAGCATCCACGGAGCGTCCACTTCACATGTTTATTAATGATTTTGATGAAAATGGGACGATAGAACAGATTATCTGCCAATATGAGGGTGACAAGTTATATCCATTACCGCTGAGACATGACCTTGCCATGCAAATACCTCAAATCAAGAAGAAGTATTTGAAGTATGACAGTTACAAAGACCAGGAGATTACTGATATTTTTTCAGAAGACATTCTTGCAGATGCAAGCGTACTAACGGCTCAAGACTTAAGCACCAGAGTTTTTTTCAACCAGGGTAATTTAAGCTTCTCAATATATGAGCTACCAAAGCAAGCACAATTTTCGTGTACTTATGCGATTTCAATCGACGATTTCAATGGTGATGGCAACCCTGACATCTTATTAGCCGGTAATTTGTATGACTCAAAACCCGAAATGGGTAGGTATGATGCCAGTTATGGCACCTTCTTGCTGGGAGACGGAACCGGAAACTTTGATATGATGCCTACGGCGCAGTCAGGATTGAAACTGGATCGTCAGGTGAGAGAGATAGAAAAGGTTAAAACTAATGATGGATTCCGGATTTTGGTTGCCAACAACAATGATGCTGTACAGGCATTTGAACCAACTAATTAGTGAAAAATATCCTCTTCCAAAAACTGTTGATTGTACTCATGGTGATTGTCGAGGCTTGCAATCCACTCGATGAAAAACAATTTCGATTTGAAAGACTAAGTCCGCAGCAAACAGGCATAAATTTTCAAAACTCACTTCAGGAATCCGAGGAATTCAACATAATTGAATATCTATATTATTACAATGGAGGTGGAGTTGGTGTTGCTGATATAAATAACGATGGGCTATCCGACATTTATTTTACAGCCAACGAACAAGAAAATCGGCTTTATCTAAACGAAGGTAATCTGTCATTTCGGGATATTACTACCTCAGCTGGAGTTGAAATGGCTGGTGCATGGAAAACTGGCGTATCAATTGCCGATGTTGATGGTGATGGATTTATGGATATTTATGTCTGCCGAGTCACAAATTACAAAGGGTTATCCGGTCACAATGAACTTTATATTAATAATGGGGATTTAACCTTTTCAGAAAAGGCAAAAGACTTTGGTCTGGACTTTCAGGGATTTTCGACACATGCAACATTTTTCGATATGGACAACGATGGAGATCTCGACATGTACCTGCTTAATCACGCAGTCAATACACGTAACAGCTATGGCACATCTTCGCTTCGCAATGAGGTAGATTCTTTATCGGGAGATCGCATTTATGAGAATGACAATGGAGTATTTAAGAATATCACAGCCTCTTCGGGTATTTACTCTTCGCATATTGGCTATGGACTTGGTGTGGGGCTAAGCGATATTAATCAAGACGGTTTCACTGACATTTATATCTCCAATGATTTTAGTGAAAATGACTACCTGTATATAAATAATGGAGATAAAACCTTTACGGAGTCCTTATCTAAAATGGCCCATCATACAAGTAAGTTTTCAATGGGCAATGATTTGGCCGATTTCAACAATGACGGATTGATTGATATTGTTACACTTGATATGCTCCCAGAGGATGAAGTGGTTCGCAAGAAATCAACTGGAGATGATACCTATGAAATATTTACCATGAAACTGTCTTTCGGCTATATGAATCAATATAGCCGGAATAGTTTGCTGCTTAACCGTGGAAATGGAAAATTCTCAGATGTCGCCATGTTGGCGGGTGTTCACGCAACAGATTGGAGTTGGGCACCCTTATTGGCTGATCTAGACAATGATGGCTGGAAGGATATCTTTATTTCAAATGGAATTGAAAAACGTCCAAATGATCTTGACTATATAGACTTCATTAGTAATGACAAGATCAGGAATAATCCAGATATATCTAATGTGGAATTTATTGCTGAAATGCCCCCTGGAAAAGTGTCAAACTATTTCTTTCGCAATAAGCGCAACTTGACATTGGAAAATGTTACGGATGAATGGATTAGTAAAATTCCTACGATAACCAATGGTGCGGTATACGCGGACCTTGACAATGATGGAGATTTAGATTTAATACAAAATAACCTAAAAAGCACTTCGCTAATTCTAAAAAACCTTACTAAAGAGCAGAATGTGGGTGGCACAAATTCTATTACCGTCCAATTCAAAGGAGACAAGAAAAATACTGCTGGATTGGGTGCCCAAATAAGTACATATGTAAATGGTCAGATTCAGTTTTTTGAACATTATGTGCACCGTGGGTTTCAGTCTACCGTTGACGGTAAAATATTAATTGGTATTGGAGCAGCCTCGTCTATAGATTCTTTAGTTGTAAAGTGGCCATCAGGTAAAATTAATAAACATTATAAGATAGAAGCCAATACCGATCTAATGCTGATTGAGGTAAATGCTGATTTTGCAGATAGCAGTTTGGCAAAGCCAATAAAGTTGTTTTCAGATGTTACAGATGAAATTGGATTGAATTTTGTTCATCGGGAAAACAAGTTTATTGAATTTAATCGGGAGGCTTTAATTCCACATATGAATTCTCAGGAAGGTCCTGCAATTGCAGTTGGTGATGTGAATGGAGATGGATTGTCTGATGTTTTTATTGGAGGCGCCAAAAATCAAGCAGGAGGATTATTTATTCAAATTGATGGCACATTAAAAAGCAGTCAGTTATTTGAAAATGATCGACTCCAGGAAGATGTTGACGCACATTTTTTTGATATCGAAAACGATGGAGATCTTGATTTATTAGTTATTAGTGGTGGGAATGAATTTAATGATAATTCACAAAGCCAACTTCCTCGAATATATAGAAACAATGGCCGAGGGGAGTTTAATAGAGACATTTCACTACTAGCAGAAAATTTCCAAACTGGATCTGTAGCGGCAATTCATGATTTTAATAACGACGGGTATCAGGACATATTTTTAGGGAGCATAGCTGTTCCATGGAATTATGGTTTGACTCCTAATAGTTATCTCTTGATCAATCAAAAAGGTGAATTCTTTATAGATGTGACTGATCAGGTGTCAGGTCTCTCGCAGGTGGGCATGGTTAAAGATGCAAAATGGGCAGATCTGGATGGCAACGGCGAAAAAGATCTCATTATAGCCTCTTTATGGCAGCCAATAAAGATATTCTATTCGCAAGGGGGGAGATTACAGCCATCAAAATCATTGGGTGGGTCGAACGGATTGTGGCAAACAATCACCTTGCTGGACTTTGATGAGGATGGCGATGTTGATATCATCGGTGGCAATCTTGGTTTAAACACAAAATTAAAAGCGTCTATCGATCAACCCATCACTCTTTACTTAAGTGATTTTGATCAAAATGATAAACTGGATCAAGTGCTTACCTATTACAAAGATGGAGCTGAATCAATCTTCGTCTCTAAGCAAGACCTCGTCAAACAACTGGCAAAGATCAAAAAAGATTTTTTGGACTATGACCAATATGCCCACGCTAAAGTCTCAGATGTCTTTAAGCAAGTACAATTAGATGATGCGATTCAGCTAAAGGCATTTGAAATGCGAACAGGGGTTTTTATCAACCACAATGGAGAATTCACTTTTAATCCATTTGGTGAAGAAGCCCAGTTTAGTGTAGTTACTACTATTTTGTCAAAGGACTTCAATCATGATGGCAAGGATGAGCTTTTAATAGCTGGTAATTTTTATCCTGTGTCTACACAGCAAGGCAGGTATAGTGAGGATTACGGATCTCTTTATCAAAATCAAGGCAAGGGCAACTGGACTTATATACCAAATTCGATAAGTGGATTATATCTCGATGGTCAGATCAAGGAATTGAAAATAATAGAAATAAATGGAAGAGATTTGCTGATTGTAGGTCGAAACAATGATTTCGTTCAGGTTTTATCATTCACAGATGATTTTAATCCTTTTTAACTTTA
>JAJCYL010000160.1 GCA_029262955.1 Cytophagales bacterium
GCAGAAGATTTGCTACAGGATACCTTCATTAAAGTTGTTAACACGATCAAGTCCGGCAGGTATAACGAGGAAGGGAAATTCTTACCCTGGGTACAGCGGATAGCACACAATTTGGCTATTGATAACTTCAGGAAGAAGAAGAGATACCCGACCATCGTGATGGAAGATGGCAGCAAGGTTTTTAATACACTTGAATTTGCTGAGGATTCGGTAGAATCCTTGCAGGTCAAGCAAGATACCGTTGCTATGTTGAAGCTGTTAATTCAAGAATTGCCAGAATCGCAAAAGGAAGTATTAATAATGAGGCATTACATGCAAATGAGTTTTCAAGAAATTGCCGAGAGTACTAATGTTAGTATTAACACGGCTCTTGGGCGAATGCGTTATGCACTTATTAACCTTAGAAAGAAAATGAAAAAAACGAATATAGCGTATGATCAAAACCTTTACCCGAGATGAATTAATCCGATACATATACGGAGAATCAACCAATACTGAAACTGAAGAGATCGTGAGTGGTGTCCTTTGTGACAATGATGTGAATCGTGAGTTTGACGAACTAACCGATTTGAAGCAGCAATTGAACAGTATTAGAGAGGAGCCGTCAAATCGCTCGATAGATAATATTTTGAACTATTCAAGACGATTTGAGATGCCGCAGTTTACGGACTAATTTGCGCATTAAAATGAATGCGTAAGAAAGACCGATTTCAGGCCTTTATAGATCACTTTTCGGAAAAGCAGCCAGAAGCGACCACTGAGCTTTCTTATACTAATTCCTATGAATTATTGGTATCTGTTGTGTTAAGCGCACAGTGTACAGATAAGCGAGTAAATATTATTACTGCAAAATTGTTCCAGGATTTTCCTACTCCAGGACACTTGGCTAGTTCCAATTTTGATGAGTTATTTCCTTATATACGATCAATTTCATATCCCAATAATAAAACCAAACATCTCCTTGGATTGGGGAAAATGTTAGTAGACCAATTCGATTCTCAGGTTCCACTAGACATTGATCAGCTTCAACAACTGCCGGGCGTAGGCCGAAAAACCGCGAATGTTGTGGCCTCTACCTTGGATAACCAACCAGCCATGCCAGTAGACACCCATGTTTTCAGGGTTTCCAAAAGACTTGGTCTCGTTACTCAAAATGCCAAAACTCCTCTGGAAGTTGAAAAGCAGTTGGTAAAAAATATTGCAGATGAACATATTCCCAAAGCACACCACTGGCTAATTCTCCATGGACGATATATATGCCTGGCCAGGAGGCCGAAATGTGAATCATGTGAGATCACACATTTTTGCCGATATTTTGAGCAGGTTAATCGAAAAAATTCCAATTAATTTCACGTATTATATAGTTTCAGGATTAATTGCCTCTTGTTAGGTGACCTCCAAGCTTCTACACACAAGAATGAAAATTCTATATATACATCAATACTTCAAAACACCCGAGGAGGGCGGTTCAATTCGATCGTATTATTTGGCTTCCGGGTTAGTCAAAAACGGATATGAAGTTGAGATGATTACAACTCATAATAAAAGAAATTATGAGATAAAATCTGTCGAAGGAATTGTAGTTCATTACTTGCCAGTTTATTACGATAATCATCTTGGTTTTTCCAGAAGGATATATTCTTTCCTGAAATTCTATTTTTTAGCGGTTAGATTATCAAAAAAAATCAAAGATGTCAATTTGATATATGCAATGACCACACCTTTAACTGTAGGTATGGTCGCCATGAAATTAAAAAAGGACCTTAATCTGCCATACTTCTTCGAAGTAGGAGATCTATGGCCGGAAGCTCCGATTCAAATGGGGATTGTGAAAAATGTCCTTGCTAAATCATTGTTGTATAGGCTCGAGAAGAGAATTTATGATGGGGCTGATAAAATAGTTGCACTTTCACCCTCAATTAGGAACTATATTGAAAAAGTTAGCCCAGGGAAAAAGGTTTACTTGATCCCCAATATGTCTGATATTGAATATTTTCAACCTAATCAGGCCGAAAGAAAGCATTTGGGCAAATTCGTAATCTCATATTTTGGGGCGGTTGGCAAAGCAAATCATCTGGAATACCTCTTGGAAGTTGCGCTATTGTGTCAAAAACATTTGCCACAAGTTTGTTTCAAATTAATGGGTTATGGATCGGAACTGGAAAGAATAACTAAGTTGGCGGTTCAGACGGGCGTTCAAAATATCGAGTTCATCACATATGGCTGTAAGAAAAAGGTCAAAGATTTACTGGATAACTCTGACGCCGTTTACGTTTCTTTTGCCAATCACAAAGTTTTGAATACTGGAAGTCCAAATAAATTATTTGATGCATTGGCCGCTGGAAAATTGGTTATACTGAATTTTGAAGGGTGGCTTAAAGAGTTGATTGAAAGTCATGAGTGTGGGTTCTCGTATGACCCGGAGCATCCAGAAGAGTTTATAGGAACTTTAGAGCGGTTTCTGGAAGACCACCAATTACTTAACACCTATCAAAGGAATGCTCGCCAGATTGCGGAAAGGTATTATTCGAAAAACCTTCATCTCCAAAAGCTGTTGAAGCTAATTAATAATGAGCATCAATTGGAAATTATTGATTCCGAGGTTTATATCCTGACTGCATAAAAATCCCAGTTGCATCGGTGTTGACCATTAATTGAGGAAGGCTGATATCAGAATTTTTTGCCATATAAGAATTAACTATTTCATAGCCCAACCAGGCAGCAATTCGCCCGGGACATCTTGAGCCTATCTCGGGTATCTTAGGTCGTTCCCCAATAAACTTCACCTTTATTTCATGGTCCGTTTCATATACCAATTGATTTTGTATGAAACTGGCCCAAATAGTTTCTTGATTGGCCTTAACATCGGCCAGTACCTCCGGTGAATATCCAACAATCTGTGCATCGCTGGCACAAGGAACCATTTGTTTAGTGAAATAATATGCTTTACCAAAGTCAATCATTTCACTCAATAGGGTCTCTTTTGAAAAATCAACCCTATTAAAATTATTTGACAAGAAATAAACCACCATTGGCACCACGTTTTCGGGTTCATATCGATCCAAAATATACTGAGGTATATCTCTTGGGTGATAGGTGGCCTTTTTTCCAAGGTAGTGATCAAGCCCGATTATGATTAGTGAATCAGACAAAAGCAGATCTTTGTAGAATCCAGTAATAGCTGTTTGAATTTTCGGAGCTTCAAAACCAGGGTAGTAATATTTTATTCTTTTGAAAGATTGTCTAAAATCATTTTTCAATTCATCCAGGTTGCCAAAGGTCTCAATTGTCTCTCTATATAATGTGTCAGTGATATATTTATTAGTTATCATTTGAAATGTCCTACTCGCCAAAATGGTATCACTGGGATATTCATAGGAGTCTATGAATTGATTGGTGAATGTTGGATATTTATACAAGAATGCAAGCACCTCTTCCTTCGATCGCTTTTGAAACAACTCTATTTCAAGGCGATCAACCTCTAAACGAACATCGATTTGTGAGATATCCGGAGAGGATATGCACTGCTGATCCGTTGAAGAACAACTACTCAACAAATATATGGCAACTACCAACAAGCTAATTCTATCCATGTCTACTATGCTTCGATTATTAAATAACAAAACTATTTTTTTATTTTGAGGAGCATGAAAAAAATTCTTCTTCTAACCCTACTTTTCATAATATATCATTCTGCACATTCTCAATTCAAGATTGGAATCAAATTTGGAGGAGCTGTCTCGACAGCCCGAATTAGAGATGTGTCAGATACACTTTCTTTTGACCGTTCAAGTAACACTATACGACCACTCTTTGGTCTTACTGTTGACCTTCCTATTAAAGACAATGTCACTTTCAGTTCAGGTATTAGCTATGCTCCCAAAAAAGCTTCAATCAAATATGAGGGAACTTCAGGAAATTTCACCGGAAGAGAGAGTTATAGATTGCAATATATTCAAATACCACTTTTGGTTAGATTTAGCACCAACGAAATAACGCCAGGACTAAAGATCTATTTCACTACCGGTTTTGCGCCTGAAATTAAGGTTTTTGAAGAGTCGAACGAGAGAGATCCTGTTATTGTACAAAAGTTTCGCCCCATAGATGCGTCATTCAATCTAGGTGCAGGTGTAGAATTATCCATAGGGCCAGACACTATAATTTATGGAGGTTTGGCCTATTATAGAGGGCTAATTAATTCGGTAAAAGATGTTATTGACTCGGACGCAGACCTCAAAATAAATAATGACCTCATTGGCATTGAGATTGGCGTAAGATTTTAACCTTAGACTATACTTCGATCTCTTCTCCAACTGAATTTATGAAATGAAATTCAGTAAGTGCCAAAGACGAATCCTCAATTATCTTTACCCATTTAAAATATTTGAGAAACCATTTCTGCCTTCTTGAAATTGTGCCTGCCTTAAAATAGGCGTACAAGTATGGATGAAGCACTAGGGTAAGAGATTTTTCATTCTGTTTACCAAGTAAGTACTCTACATTCTTCCCAATCTGATCGGC
>JAJCYL010000161.1 GCA_029262955.1 Cytophagales bacterium
TTAATATCACCTTCATTAATATCGTAAAATCGACTGAGTAAATTTATTACTGAGGATTTCCCCGCCCCCGTTGCTCCTACCAGTGCTATAGTTTCTCCGGGACGGACATCAAATGAAATGTTTTTGAGAACATAGTCCTTCTCTTTGTAGGCAAACCAAACTTTTTGGAATTCAACCTTACCCTCGAAAGAATTGGTCACAAAAGAACCATTATTGTCAATATGATCTTTGCTGTCCAATAGTGTCATTATTCTACTTGAACTAACAATCCCCATTTGCAATGTGTTAAACCGGTCAGCAATCATTCGAATGGGTCTAAAAAACATCATGATGTACATTATGAAGGCAACTAAAACGCCAAATTTTAAATCTCCAATCAGGACACTCCCAGCTCCATACCAAACCACAAGTCCAATGCCAGTGGCTTGAATAACTTCTGCTACCGGGTAGTACACCGAATAGTACATTACAGATTTAAGGTTTGCTTTTAAATGTTCTTTATTGATACTTTCAAATTTCTCATATTCTCTTTTTTCGCTATTAAATATTTGAACAATGCTCATCCCTGTAATATGTTCTTGAACAAAAGAGTTGAGATTCGAAACCGCGTTCCTTACATCGTTAAAAGAAACTTTGATTTTTTCTTTGAATATATAGGTGCTGAACAGAAGAATAGGTAAAGTCGAAAGGCTTACAAGTGTTAATTTCCAGTCAGTTACAAACATTACAATCAGGATAACCACTATCTGAAGTACCTCACCAGCCATTGCAGCGATACCTTCACTAAAAACGTCAGCCAATGTTTCAACATCAGAAATATTTCTAGTCACTAGACGGCCTATTGGCGTATTATCGAAAAATTTCAATCGTAAATGTTGAAGGTGCCGATATAGTTTAATTCTGATATCTCTAATAATATGCTGGCCTAACCAACCCGCCAAGTAGGTTTGAAAATATTGCACAACAGCCTGGAAAATTAGGATGACCACCAACAAGATGCTCATCAAAACCAACCCGTGAAAGTCACCATAGGCGACCTCATTATCAATAGTATATTGAATTAGCAATGGTCTCGATGGTACGAGAAGGGCCAGGAGGAATGTTAAAAAAATGAGCGTGTAAAATTTACCCATATAGGGTGTTGCAAAGGAAAAAAGTCTCCTTAGCACCTTAAAGTCCACTATGCTTCCACTCTGTATATTCTCCTTTTCCAAAATTTTAAACAGTAATAGTAATTCAGATCAAATAAAAATATCGGGCGGATAAGTAATTGAATTTAGAAAGAGTCCATGAGGTGGTGCTGCCGATCCTGCTTTTCGTCGATCCTTACTTGCAACAATTTCAACAAACTCTTGTTTAGAGCAATTTCCTGTCCCAACGTCGATCATCGTTCCCACGATTGCTCGAACCATCCCTCTCAAGAACCTATTGGCTCTAATTCTAAAATAAACCTCATTTTTATTGGTTGTCCATTCTACTTTACGGATATCACAAATAAAGTTATTTACATCGGTTTTGACCCGACTAAAACTTTGAAAATCACTACATGTTAGCATGAATTCTCCTAAACTATTCATGAGGTTGATGTCTAATTCTTTCCTAAAGTAGTAGGCCAGATCCGGTAAAAACGGATTTTTACATTTGGTAATACGGTAGATGTATTCTCTGTCAATAGCCGAAAACCGTGCATGGCCATCTGAATTTACCTCACACATTTTGTGTGCCGCAATATCCTTTGGCAACAGGGAATTCAATTTGTAAACAAAATCTTCCTTCTCTAAGTCCTGATCAATATCGAAATGAAGGACTTGCTCATTGGCATGCACACCCGTATCAGTTCTGCCGCTACCAATAGTCACTACAGGTTGTCGTAATATCATTTCCAGGCTATCATTGATGACTTGCTGAACACCAATGGCGTTTTTTTGAATCTGCCAACCGTGATACAGAGTCCCTTTATAAGAGAGGTACAAAAAATAGCGCATTGGTGTAAAAATACATTGCATATACAACCCTATAAAATCACCCATTAATATGACGGAGATCATGATTTAGGCTCATAGTCCGAATTAAATTGCTACAAAATAACTCTCATGAGAGGTTATCCTCTACTACTACAATGCGCAGTATATTTACTATTTGCCAGATGTGCTACGATTTCAACTGGCTTCGATGTTTCTCCCGACGGGGAATTTGATCGATATCAAACATTTTTTTGTTTGGAATGTGTCGATGACTACAATTCCATTAATCCACAGTATGACAATGAAGGGAACCGCGAATTAATAAGACAGGCAATTAAGTCAGAAATGGAGAGAAAAGGCTATTTATATGAGCACGAGAGCCCTGACCTTCTAGTTGACTTTCATATACTAATTGAAGAGAAAACGGAAATTATCCACGAAAATTACCCCATGAATTGGCAAATCAGTGAGTTTTCAACCTTTCCAATTAACTATCAATTTGGCACTTTGGTGATCCATTTTGTAGATCGCAATACCAATCTGCTTGTCTGGCAGGGGACAGCCTCTAAGGTTCTTGAAAACCCAAAGAATGCTCAAAAAACCATTCAAAAAGCCATAGCTAAAATACTATCGAACTATGACTATAGTCCGGTTAATCAGTAGCCAGCATCAAATTTGTGCTCATAGGCTTTTCGCCCATTAAAATTTGAGTGATCAATTCTCCAATCGCTGGTCCATGTTTAAAACCATGGCCAGAACCCCCTCCGAGTAACCACAAATTGTTCGTTTCAGGGTGTCGATCAAATATGAAATTGCCGTCAGCGGTGTCCGAATATTGACAAACTCGTGCCTCAATTAAAGGTGGGTTGCCAAAACCATTAAATCTATGAGTAATGTAGGTTTTTGCTTTATCAATTTCATCCGGGTTAGGTAGTCGGTCTTGTGTGGTAGGATCGACTTCTATTCCTCTTCTATCATATGCTATTTTAAAACCTCTCTGAATTCCACCAGGTATGCCATAGTAGAAATTTGGGGGGCTATGATCAATCCATGTAGGCAAGTCTTCTATTTCTCGAGTTTTGTCAGAGGGTATTCCAAAGTAGAATATCTCCTGACGTGTAATTGTCAATGACGCATCCAGTACTCCTGGAAACAGGCTTTTAAGCCAAGGGCCGCACGCGAAAATGTATTGATCGGCCTCAATCAATCCTCCCGAAGACAATTCTACACCAGCAATTTTACCCGAATTTATTTGAGGACTTTTTACTTCATTTAAAATATAATTTCCACCCTCCTTTATAAACAGGTCTTTGACTGCCTGACATCCAGCTCTTGCCATTAAGTATCCCGTCTTCTTTTCATGAATCGCATATTGTAATCCACTTGTATTCACCAACGGGTATCTATGATTAATCTCATCTACTTCTAACCGCTCATATTCCAAGCCCTCATGTGCCAAAATTGGTAAGGCCATATCCAGCACGTTATCTGCTTCGTGGCCCACAAACCATAAACAGCCGGATGGAAATAGGAATTGACCACCAAGTTTAGGTTCATTCTCCAACCAAAGCGTGTAAGCTCTATTGGCCATGATTGTATAAAATGGATTTGTACCGTAAATACATCTAATCAATCTGGTCTCACCCCCTGAACTTGATAGAGAATTCCCAGGGCCCCATTGATCAATCAACGTAACTTCAAATCCTTTTCTTAGAAGCATTAAAGAGGTCCATCCTCCAAATGCGCCCGCTCCAACAACCGCTATTTTACTGCCAGTTGGTAGTGATTCTAAAAATATATTGTCCTTATATTCAGCACTATTACCTGGGGAGAATGTGTTTCTTCCTGACATATTTCATTAAATTTAGGCAAACTACGAAGGATACTACCAAATTGGATTGTTAAATAATATATCTTTATTTTAGGCCTCAATTCTGCCTATTTATTACCGAAATCCATTTTAAATCACATCAACTAAACTATAAGATAATGAGTGAATCGTTACAGAATTTTGTCGACTTATGGCATGTAAGTATGTTTTATGGATCGTTAGTTGCACTTCTTGCCGCAATTATAGTTCTGGTAATTTACTACGCCCAATATTTGGGCCTGAAAAATCTGAAAGAGAAATATGATTTTGCCAGTCTCAACGAAATAAAAAAACATAGAACAATGCACATACTTTTAGCCATTGCTCTTGGAATGTATCTCAACACGCTGCGACCAGATTTGTTGGAGAAAGGCTTCGTTTTATTCTTCATCCGATTGTCAGTAACGATAGTTGCAGCCACCATATACGGCTATGTAGCGAGTCTTGTCATGAAATTCTATTACCCAACAAAACTTGCTAAGAAACTAAATAGACTTCGATATACGCCCAGAATCCATGAGGCTTCAGGTAATAAAATGAAACTGCTGAGTGAAGAAGAAGAGGACGCTTATCTTGATGAAGGTCAACAAGCTGAGGAAGATGCCTTTGCTGTGGACTACGATGTCTGGATTGATGCCGAATCAGGTGATACAAAGGTCGAGAAATATATGGGTTATCTCACCGCATTGGAATGTGACAGATGCGGATTCTATACCTTGAAAGTTGAAAAAGAAGAGATTGAGAAAGTAGCAACAGAATTTGAAGAGGGTGAATTGGTAACCCATTATAAGTGTAGCTACTGCAATAGGATTAAGCGGCAATCAAAAGTAATCGGTAAAAAAGGAGGATCTTCTGGTGCGAAAACTGAAACTCCTGAATTTGTAGAGCAGATTGCAACTACTTCAAGTGTCACTCATATACATGTCGAAGTGCATGGATCTAATGGCGAAGTTTTGAATTACGAATTCCAGACAACTCATCAAGCTGAAACATTTTTTAGAGAATTTGACTTTTCAAAAGTAGATCACAGTCGATAGTCATTTTGATGAGCCACTATCCTGTTTATATAGAGAGTCTCCAAGGGGGGTTATGGTGGATAGAATGTTTTAGATAGGTATAAACTTTAAACTTTCAATGAAAAAGTTAACCTCTATCCTTCTCCTTGCTCTTTGTTTTTTATCCTGTAGTAAAGATGACATTATTCCTTCTTCTCTAATGGATTTCGAGGTAGTGGCCGTTTTGGAAGCTTGGAACATACATAATGCTGCAGGGTTTGTTGCATCTGAAGAACTCAGTAGTTTATTTATTGCGAGCCGTGAGAATAACCCGGAGACAGAAATGCTTGGTGAGCAACTGCTGCGGTATGATTTAAATACTGATGAGGTAACAGCGGATTATACAGACATCTCTGACTTTGTTACTAAGGAAATACATATTCAGGATGATCAAATTGTGGTAATCGCTGGTCAGCATATAAACACTTATGATATTGCTTTTGAAAAGGAATCCATTGCTGTAGAGCATGGGTTGAGCCTCAGTAGATTTGGAAGTGCACAATATAATGGTGATTTATACATCTGGGGTGGAGACTTGAATGATATTGATTCTGACAAGATCAAACGTTGGAATAAGAGTTCTAATTCTTTTGAAACAATAGCAACACTTCCTGCCAGAAAAGCAGGTGCACATGGGGAAGTAATTGGTGACAAACTTTATATCTTCGGTGGCCAGGAACATTGGTTACTTGAGCCTCCAAATGATGTGATTTTTATTTATGATTTTGTTGCTGAGACAGTCCAACGTGCAAGCCTACCACAGCCTGTCTTTAGAACATTTACTGATGTTTATAAAGGCAAGATATTCATTGCGGGACAGATAATTGATTTTGACCCATTCACTCAAGATCTTGACATTTTTCTAGCTGTTTTCGATCCGGATGACAATTCCGTCAAACAAATCGAAACCTCTTTAAGTGACGAACGACTAAGAACCATTCATCAAATGGCCATTATTGATAATGATCTGTACGTACTTTATGGTGACGTTGGCCTTGAACCAGGTATTATTAGGTTAATGCGCCATAAGCTGTAACCATAAAACCACAGCGTGTGAACATTTTTTGGGTCAATAATTTTTGTGGACCTATGTTTGCACAGTAATTTATTTTATCAGACACCATTTATATATCCTCGAATCAAAACTTTTTAACTTATGGCATTGCAAATAGGAGATCAGGCACCATCATTCAAACTGTTTAATACAGACAAAAAGGAGGTAACCCTGGAAGATTTTCAAGGTAAGGATCTTATTGTATTATTTTTTCCCCTGGCCTTTACCGGAACATGCACAACTGAGCTTTGTACCATTCGGGATGATATAGCCAATTATAATAATGCAAATGCCAGTATTGTAGCAATCTCCATAGATTCATTTGCAACTCTTGGGAAATTTAAAGAGGATCAGAATCTAAATTTCGATTTGCTTTCAGATTTCAATAAAGAAGTCTCAGAGAGCTATGGTGCTCTTTACGATGAATTTGTATTGGGAATGAGAGGTGTATCGAAAAGATCTGCCTTTGTGATAGGTGGGGATGGTAAGATCAAATATGCCGAGGTTCTTGAAAGTGCCGGTGACTTGCCCAATTTTGATGCAATCCAGGCTGCCTTAAAGTAATTCGTTCGCCAAATTTGCCAATTCAGACCGCTCACCTTTTTCGAGCGTAACATGAGCATAAAGTTCATGATTTTGAAGTCTGTCTATTAAATATGACAAGCCATTACTCTGTGCATCTAGATAAGGTGTGTCTATTTGATAAATATCTCCCGTGAATACGATTTTAGTATTTTCACCAGCTCTGGTTATGATGGTTTTCACCTCATGCGGAGTCAAATTTTGGGCCTCATCCACAATGAAAAATATATTGGAAAGACTCCGACCCCGGATATAAGCCAAGGGCTGAATAACCAATTTTTCTTGATTCACCATTTCAGATATCCGGATGAAATCTTTATCTGTTTCCTTATATTGATTTTGAATAAATTTCAAATTATCCCAAAGTGGCTCCATATAAGGATTTAGCTTTGATTTAATATCACCCGGGAGATATCCAATGTCCTTGTTACTAAGTGGAACTATTGGTCGGGCCAGGTAGACCTGCTTGAAATTTCTTCGCTGCTCCAGTGCTGCGGCCAGTGCAATTAACGTTTTACCAGTTCCTGCTACTCCATTTATGGTGACCAACCGAATTTCGGGGTTAAGCAAGGCGTGAATGGCAAAAGTTTGTTCAGCATTTTTAGGTTTGATTCCATAGATAGATCGTTTCTCTACCTTTTCTATCATTTTCGTTGCCGAATTTTCAAAGGCAAGAATTGAGTTCTTTTCACTTTTAAGGATGTAGAAACCATTGCAAGCCGTCTTCTTTCTTTTTAAAATCCGTTTTCTGTCAATTCGATTGGACTTGTACAGATCGTTAATATCATCTACAGTTACATCATCAACGACTGTTTTCCCGGTATATAAGGAGTTAATGTTCTTAATCTTACCCGTCTGATAGTCCTCTGCTGCAAGCTTTAATGATTTGGCTTTCAGCCTCAGATTAATATCCTTGCTCACAAGGATTACATTCCGGTTTTTCTCTTGCTCTTTTAAGGACAGAGCAGCATTGAGAATTTTATGATCTGGCTTGGGGTCATCAAAAATTTTCTCTGCATCAACTTCTGGCGTTGGATTCATTATGACCTTAAAGCTTCCTCTTGTTTTGCCATTGAGGGGGATCCAATCACTCAGCATGTGATCCTTTGCCAGGCTATCTATTAGCCTAATGAATTCTCTTGCTTCAAAGTTTTTTATATCATTCCCCTTTTTGAAATTATCTAACTCTTCAAGAACAGTAATCGGAATCCCAATATCATGCTCCTCGAAATTCATTATCGAATCATGAGAATATAAAATGACAGAGGTGTCCAAAACGAAGATCTTGGCGTCCTTCTTTGCTTTAACCATGAAATGTCTGATTAGTACTAAACTGTGTTGAGATGAAATGTAGTAAAGCCCTACCCTTCATTAAGATCCGTGTAAAAAATGACTCTGGCTCGAACGGTTCTAATATAGATGTAATATCAGGAATAATCCCTCTTCTTTTACTAAATATTTTTTAGTCTATATAAGTCTCCCTTTTCACCGGGTATAATTTCTAAAACTCCAGCTAAGACCAGCAGTATTAATGTGGAGGAAGCCGTCCGCATGGAAATATCAGCTGCAGCTCTGAAAGCATTCAAAGTGATACTATCCTCCATGTCTAACATTTTCATTAGGACCCCTTCTTTCTCTCCATAATGGAAACTAAAGTTCTTTTTGCTTCCATTCCTTCTCAATATTTGAGTCATTTCACGGCTTGCCCGAACTGTCCTGTCATTCACCCTAATATATGCTCTCCCATACTTGTCGACAGCCTTTTCTTTCGCATAGTAAGGCTTACGGCTAGCTGGCTTAACTGAGTAGCACAAGACAGATTTCTCTTGGGAAAGAGGGATCAATTCTTTGGTATATTTCATCCGGGGAACACACAAATCTTCTATGGCCTTTTGAAGTGCAAAGTCATGTTCTTCAGGATTTCTTAACCCAGGTATTGCTCCATTGTCCTCTACTCCAACCAGTAAGTTTCCTCCAGCGGTGTTTGCAAAAGCAACCATCTCTCTAATTACCTTTTCGGGAAAATTGATCTTTCGCTTGAATTCTAGTGTTTGACTTTCACCACCAGCAACAAGCTGTTTGATGTCTGACACATTCATATGTTTTAATTAAGGTCAAAACCTTCCTCTTCTCCTCCCTCCATCTTATCCATGGAGAACATACTGCTTAACAGATCCTTGAATTGAAGCCCCTTGGATAGCTGATGTTTGCTCAACATACTGAATTCAGCCAATCCGTGTAAGGCGAATTCCATTAAAAATTTCCTCATTTCCTCACTTTGCCCTTTCTGATATTTGTTTAGCAGCTCCTCTAGTCCGGGAATTTGCTTTAATGCTTTAGCGTAATCTACATCTGATGAATCATTCAAAATATCGACCATATTACTATCCCCAAACCAGTCTACCACTTTCTTGTAAGGGTTAGGTTTATCCTTATGTTTTCTTATCTCGTCAGGATTTGGAAAATAGTCCACAAATAATGTTCTGATTGCTTTCCCAATTAGATTATTAGCTACAATCCCCGGGCCTTCCTGCTCTCCTTCGTATACCAATTCAACTTTGCCGGTTATTGCGGGTATCACCCCAACAAAGTCAGAGACTCTAATTGAGGTGGTCTTTTCATCATTAATTATTCGTCTCCTTTCAGCCGAGCTCATTAGGTTTTCATAAGCTGATATGGTTAATCTGGCAGATACACCGCTTTTCGCATCGACATACTCGCTGGCCCGAGCTTCAATAGCAATTTGTTCTATTAAATCCCTACACAATTCGTTCAGACTAATGGTCTTCTTTTGATCTTCCTTAA
>JAJCYL010000162.1 GCA_029262955.1 Cytophagales bacterium
GAAGAGTGATGACCATTGGCAGGTGTGCTCACCTGACGGTGGCTCACAATGGCCGAGGACCCTGTCAATACCGCCACATGTGTGAGACAGGATGCCCCTTCAGTGGATATTTCAGCAGTGTTAGTGTAACTCTACCTGCAGCCAAGGCCACCGGAAATATGACATTGAGGCCTTACGCCATTGTTCACTCCATCATTTTTGACGAAAAAACAAGACGGGCAACAGGTGTAAGAGTGATTGATGCCGAAACCAATGAGACTACGGAATACTTTGCTAATGTGATATTCCTGTGTGCCTCTACCCTACCGAGCACTCAAATCATGTTAAACAGTGTCTCTGATAGTTTTCCTAATGGAATAGCCAATACAAGTGGTATGCTTGGCCATCACTTGATGGATCACTTCGGCCCCACCCTCTCAGCCAAAGTCGATGGATTTGAAAATGGTTATTATAATGGCCATAGACCCAATGGCATTTATATTCCACGATTTCAGAACGTTGATAGCAAACACCCCGATTTTGTCAGAGGTTTCGGTTATCAAGGAGATGCTGGTAGGACTAACTGGGAAAGAGGAATAAGAAAGGATGGTTTTGGAGCGGATTTCAAGACTGAAATGGTGAAACCCGGTCCATGGCAGATGAATTTTTATGCCTATGGGGAGTGCCTCCCATACTATGACAATAAAGTTGAGTTGCACCCGGAGCTGACAGATGAATGGGGCATGCCTATTTTGCACATTAGCTGTGAGTTGAAAGACAACGAGAAGACCATCATCAAATACATGCAGGAATATGGGGCTGAAATGATGGAGAATGCCGGTTTTAAAGATGTTTATCGAGGGAACCCGGATGATTGGATCTTTGGTGATGGCATCCACGAAATGGGAACTGCCAGGATGGGTAAGGATCCAAAGACTTCCGTGTTAAATAAGTGGAATGCCTGTCATGACGTACCCAATCTTTTTGTAACTGATGGCTCATTTATGACTTCTTCGGCCTGTCATAATCCATCACTAGGCTATATGGCCTTTACGGCCAGGGCAGTAGATTACGCAGTCAAGGCACTGAAAAATGGTGCTATTTAAGCCAACTGAATGAAGAAACAAACCCAATTCTTTGATGCTATTGTGATTGGTTCTGGCATGTCCGGTGGGTGGGCAGCCAAGGAGTTGACAGAAAATGGCTTGAAAACGCTGGTACTTGAAAGAGGAAGACAGGTAGAGCATATTAAAGACTACCCAACCACCAATATGGCACCGTGGGAATTTCAGTTTCGAAAGAGATTGACCAAAGAGACAAAAGAAGAATATCCGATACAGCGTAAAAAGTACGCTTTCAATGAGGCCACCAAGCATTTCTTTGCCAGTGACAAAAAACATCCTTATACATCACCGAAGGATAAAGAATTTCTCCTATACCGCAGTTTCAATGCAGGAGGTAAGAGTTTAATCTGGGCTAGACAGACCTACCGTATGAGCGACATTGACTTTGAAGCGAACTTAAAAGACGGCCACGGCACTGATTGGCCTGTTCGATATAAGGACATTGCTCCCTGGTATGATTATGTCGAAAAATACATTGGTGTCAGCGGTCAAAAAGAAGGGCTCAAACAATTGCCAGATGGTCAATTTCTTCCTCCTATGGAAATGAATTGTGTGGAAAAGCATTTCAAAGGTCAGATCAAGGAGAATTTGGATATTGACATGACCATTGGACGAACAACCAACCTCACAGTTAAACACAATAACAGAGGACCATGTCAAAACAGAAATCTCTGTGAGACCGGATGTCCTTTCAGCGGCTATTTTAGTAGTGTGAGTGTTACACTTCCCGCCGCACAGGCCACGGGTAATATGACCTTTAAAGCCAATGCCATCGTGCATTCTATCATTTATGACGAGCAACAAAGAAAAGCAACCGGCGTTCGTGTAATTGATGCCGAAACCAAGACGACTACAGAATACTTTGCTCCGGTGATATTCCTGTGCGCCTCTGCTTTGTCAAGTACTCGCATAATGCTCAACAGTAAATCCGAGAGTTTTCCAGATGGCATAGCTAATTCGAGTGGTGTATTAGGTCACTATGTAATGGACCACTTTGGTTATGGTTTTTCTGCCAGTGTTGAAGGTTTTGAAAATGGGTATTACAATGCCCATCGACCCAATGGTATTTATATTCCTCGCTTCCAGAACATTGACCGGAAAGATCTCGATTTTGTGAGGGGATTTGGCTTCCAGGGAGCAGCCGGACGTGAAGGGTGGAGCCGGGGTACAAACCTGAGCGGTTTTGGAGCTGACTTTAAGAGTGAAATGTCAAGACCCGGTCCATGGGAATTTGGGCTAAGCTCTTTCGGAGAATGCCTTCCTTATTATGACAACCAGGCCAAATTAGATCCGGAGGTTAAGGATGAATGGGATATGCCAGTACTGCACATCAGCGGTGAAATTAAAGAGAACGAAAAAATTATTTTAAAAAAGATGGCTGAATCGGCTACTGAAATGTTTGAGTCGGCAGGTTACAAAGACATTCAGATCGGCAATCCGGATAGTTATAAATTAGGGCATAAAAGTCACGAGATGGGAACCGCTCGAATGGGTAAGGACCCTAAAACTTCTGTCTTGAATAAATGGAACCAGTGCCATGATGTGCCGAACCTATTTGTCACAGATGGATCTTTCATGGCTTCAGCGGCTTGTCAAAATCCGTCACTGAGCTATATGGCCTTTACCGCCCGGGCTGTTGATTATGCTGTCGAGTCTTTGAAAAACAAGACGATTTAAATTGATTGTGGGAATCCCCTGCTAATAGAAGAATTGAAGCATATTCATTCCAGAAACCCAAACAATGATCTGGTTGAAACAGATAAGTCCAACGCACAGACCAATCATGCTCACCACCAGATTAAGACTATTTTGAAGGAGATCTCGAATCGGGAGAAGGTTAATTAATTTGAGCATTTGGTCATTGTTTGATGTAAAGAGTCGCTTCGAGTCTTAATGGTTGCATGGCCAGGCAAAATTTCGGTTTACATTCACTTTAGATCAACCCGTTTTTTCTTTATAAATTGAAATTGCAAAAAAAACTATCTGTGCCTAAACAATATACCTGCATCGCCATTGACGATGATCCGCTGTTACTTCGCAAACTCGAAACCTACATCGAAGACATTCCCTGGTTGAAATTCCTGGAGTCTCACAACAACCCAATCCAGGGTGCGAGTGCGGTAATCTCCATTAAACCGGATATTTTATTGCTGGATATTGAAATGCCAATGGTCGATGGCAATTACATTGTCGACTGGATTGCACCTAAATTGGAGCTAATGGAGAATCCACCAAAAGTGATCATTGTCTCTTCGTTAACCATTGCCAAAGAGAATCAACTACCGCAGGTAACCGGCTATATCAATAAGGCTAATGTCACAAGCCCGGAGGCCTTAAATAAGATGTTGAAGGAACTGGTTAATCCGGAAGTTTGAGTTCCCATACACCCCTGACCTCTGAAGGGTATCCCGCATTCTCTTCAGCTATCGTCATGCCGGAATTATGCGTCATGACGGAAAATAAATGTTTACATTTTCAAAAACATTTATTTTTCCGGTATCTCAGAACCCTACACTTGAGATTCCGGATAATTTTCTTCTTTCTTAAAACTTAAGAAGAAAATTTCCGGAATGACGGAACGGTCTTGAGCTCAATCAGAGTCTTCCAACTTCACACGTTACCTTGCAGAGTCCCTTTCAGGAGACTCTGAGGGGCCAAAAGGAATACGGTGAATATAATGAGTAGTGATCCTATGACTTTGAGTCATTGGATCACTACGTTTTGCTGAGATGGAATATTTATGCGTCA
>JAJCYL010000163.1 GCA_029262955.1 Cytophagales bacterium
ACCTTATTGTTGAGTATGAAAAAAGTTGTCATTGTCGGGAATGGTATCTCCGGTATCACCGCAGCACGTCATATCAGAAAGTTGAGTGACTATGATATCACGGTGATATCCGCCGAGACCGATCACTTCTTTTCACGCACAGCATTGATGTACATCTACATGGGGCATATGAAGTATGAGAATACTAAACCTTATGAAGATTGGTTTTGGAAAAAAAATCGCATCAATCTCGTAAGAAAATATGTCAAGGAAGTAGATACGGATCAAAAACTACTCATTTATAACGATGGCGGATCTATTTCATATGACACCTTAATTCTTGCCACTGGATCAAAATCAAATAAATTTGGATGGCCAGGCCAGGACCTTAAGGGCGTTCAGGGATTATACAGCTTTCAGGATCTGGAATCCATGGAACAAGATTCAAAAGGAATTTCAAGAGCGGTGATTGTGGGTGGTGGCCTTATTGGAGTGGAGATGACTGAAATGCTTCTTTCAAGAAACATCTCGGTTACGTTTTTGGTGAGAGAAGAGAATTTTTGGGACATTGTTTTTCCGTTGGAAGAGGCACAAATGATTAACCGACACATCAACGAGCACCATGTTGATTTGAGATTGTCCACAGAATTGAAGGAGATTTTGTCAGATGATAATGGTAAGGTAAGAGCGGTAACAACTAATAAAGGAGATGAAATTGAATGCGGACTAGTAGGATTAACCGTAGGTGTAAGCCCAAACATTGACTTCTTGAAAGAGTCTAAGATAGAGACTGAAAGAGGGATAATGGTGGACGAGTTTCTTGAAACGAATATTCCAGATGTATACGCACTTGGTGATTGTGCGCAATTTCGAACTCCATTGCCTAACCGGAGGCCAATTGAGCAAGTTTGGTATACAGGAAGAATGATGGGGGAGACCGTAGCGTACACCATTTGCAAAAATAAAACAGCTTACAAACCAGGTAATTGGTTCAACTCAGCCAAGTTCTTTGATATTGAGTACCAAACTTATGGACATGTATGGCCTCAGTTGAAGGAAAATGAAGAGACCTTTTATTGGGAACATCAAAATGGGAAAATAGCCGTACGATTTGTTTTTGAAGAAAAGGAGAGAAGCCTAAAGGGCATTAATGTAATGGGTATGCGATTAAGACACGAAGTTTGCGATCAGTGGTTAACCGACAAACGAAAGATTGATTATGTGGTGGAACATTTAGAGGAGGCCAACTTTGATCCGGAGTTTTTTAGTCGATACGAAGGAGATATTCAGAGTGCTTTTAATAACAAGTTCCCGGAAATGCCAGTTGGTGTTCGGAAAAAAGGAATACTAGAAAAGATATTGGGATAATGAAAATAATTCAACTCACAGGACTTGGGCTCTTCCTAATGGGCTTTACTATATTTTTGGCAAGTTTTTTCCTTGCCGATTACAAATTGACAGAAGATGGGTTGAAGACCCAATTAGATGATCAGCAATCTGAGCTTTTTATAAAGCATGGAAGCACTCTAATTGATCGTTCACTCAATTCAAGTTTAGATTTTGTTGATCAGCTGAATTCTGTTTTTGAATCCGCAAATCAAGCTCAACTAGAGTCTTATGCCATCAATGATGGTGAGATTGAGCAAATCTTACAAAACACATCGGGTGATCCTGTCATTTTTTCAATCTCAGTTTTGGATAAGGTCTTTAGTGGTTCTGACGAGTATTCTGCCTATAAAGTAAAGTCATTTAATGACTATGGAGGTTGGTTAGATGGCAGAGAGTTTTCGTCAAAGGATGATTTGAGAAATCAAATTGCATCAACTGTAGACAATATTAGGAGGTACGGCGTAGTCAATCAATTTGGATTTGATCGATACAGAATTAAAGACCTTAAATATAGTCTGACCAAGACCTCATCGACAGGCCCAATTAGTGACAACCCATCCCTGTTTATATGGTTAACCTATGTATTATGCATCATTGGTGCGGCCATGTATATTTTACCAAAAAAGCAATTGGACGGCCCTCCTGGAATAAAAAACAACAGGATCTTTTTCAAAGTGATGCATAGTAGGGGTTGGCTTGGCGTATTAACCGGAACCTTCTTAATCTCCTTTTACATCGTTTTATATTTCTACCCGGAGTATATGACCCCCTGGATCATTACCGTTGATCCCCTAAGTGAATTCTTGAAAGGAAGTGAGGCAGGAAGGTTTTTCTTATATGGCTTCATTTATACGCTATGCATACTGGTGATGGGGATCAGGATGATCATAAAATACAGGCATAGCAAATATCAGATGGTCCGGACCGCTTCGGTGATGTTCTTTCAAACCTCATTTGCATTTCTTTTACCGGAGATCTTGTTGAGATTAAATAAGCCATACTTTGATTTCAAAAATATATGGCCATTGGATTATGATTTTTTCTTTGACAATGAATTGAATGGTTTAATTGAAAGTGGTGGGTTAGGCATTTTTATGATTGGTTGGGGCATTGGACTCACAATTGTTGGCGTACCTCTTTTTGTTCACCTTTTTGGCAAGAGGTGGTACTGTAGCTGGGTATGTGGATGCGGTGGTTTAGCCGAGACCCTTGGTGATCCCTACAGACAATTGTCTGATAAATCTCTTAAATCATGGAAAGTGGAGCGCTGGATGATTCATAGTGTTTTGGTTTTTGCCATTTTTATGACCGCAGCGGTATTGTACACCTACTGGACCGGAGATAGTAATTTCCTGGGGCTTGTTGATTCTTACAAGATAAGGGAAGTTTACGGGGCCTGGATTGGAGCTGGGTTTGCCGGAGTCGTTGGTACTGGATTTTATCCATTAATGGGTAATCGTGTTTGGTGCCGATTTGGCTGCCCCCTTGCCGCGTATATCGGCTTAATTCAAAAGTTTAAGTCAAGATTTAGAATCACTACAAATGGTGGTCAATGTATATCTTGTGGTAACTGCTCTACCTATTGCGAAATGGGAATTGATGTCCGGTGGTATGCACAAAGAGGTCAGAATATTATTAGGTCATCCTGCGTTGGATGCGGCGTTTGTTCATCAGTATGTCCCAGAGGTGTCTTAAACCTGGAAGTTAAGAGTGAAGAGGGGCGCTACAACAAGCCCGTACTGATTGGAAATGATAGCATCAAAGTGGAGGCTTAACCCAATTTATTTCAGTAGCAGGTTCATAGTTGCTTCATTATCTCGTAACGCCTGGTAAGCATCTTCAAGTTTTACCAGTGAGAACTTGATTTGGTCCCCGGGTTTAGCCTGAGCCAATTTGTCCATGTGGGCCGTTATTACATTGCCAATTCGGGGGTAACCGCCAGTAGTTTGTGCATCTGCCATCAAAATGATTGGCTGGCCTGAATTTGTTATTTGAATAGTACCCGGAACAATTCCCGAGGAGATTACCTCTTGTTTGGGATCAAAGTCGCTTAAGATAGTTTCAAGTCGATACCCCATTCTGTTATAATCATTGGATATTGTATGCTGGTTGTTCAGGAAGTGATCTACTGCCTTTTTAGAAAAATCGTCGAATTCAGGCCCTGGGATAATTCCTATTTGAATTGGTGATTGATGCTTTGGCTGAAGTCTTGGTGGAAATGACTTAACATCTACATTTTTTATTCCTTCAATTACCAGGTGATCTCCTTTAACAGGAATACTGTCTGGTGTTAGATTTTGGTCAGAAAGCAGAAAAGCACTGGAGCTATTCAACCATTTTTTAATTTGCCAATCGCCCCCAATCGACAGATAGGCCCGACAACCGTTCTTTAGTGCTCTAAATTTGAGTTCCGTTCCATCATTGACCGTAATCGTCTGGTACATATTGACCGGTTTACCATCAATTGTGGGGCTGATATCTGCCCCTGCAATAGCAATCTGGCAGTCTCCTTCAAATTCGATGTGCGGCCCCGTAAGAGCAATTTCTAATAACGGAGACTTAACATCATTTCCAACCAGCCAATTGGCAATCCTGGCGGCAGATTTATCCATCACTCCTCCGACCGGCACACCAAAGGCTTGCTGTCCCATTCTGCCATTGTCCTGTACCAGAGTTTGCAACCCCGGTTTTATGAAATATATTTTGACTTGACTACCCATAAATCTCATCAAAGTTGAAATTACTGGATTTAATCTCTTGCTCAATTCCCATATATGATTCCGGGCTAATAGATTTGAAGCGGACACTATCTCCCGCCTGAAACAAAAAAGGCTCGGCCTTATGTCCATCGAATATATCAAGTGGTGTTCTACCAATTATTTGCCAACCCCCTGGTGCTTCAGATGGGTAGATGCCAGTTTGCAAACCGGCCAGACCTACTGAACGTGAGGGTACTTTCAAACGAGGTTTGGTCTTTCTTGCAACAGCAATTGATTGAGGTAAGCTGCCCATATAAACGAAGCCCGGCAGGAAGCCCAACATGTAAACCTGGAAGATTGTTTTGGTATGAATCTCGATTATTTCCGTTGATACAAGTCCGGTTTGCTTCTCGACATCTTCCCAATCTAGACTGTAGCCATCTTCATAGCAAACAGGGATGCTAAGAACTCTTAGTGCAGCATTTTGGTCACCCAAAGAAGTTGCTGACAACTTCTCAATTTCTTCACAAAGCTTACTGTAGGATATTTCAAGGGGATTATAAGTGACTGTAATTGAGCAATAGGCAGGAATACTATTGATTAATCCTTTAATTTCTGATGTGACCAGTGCTTTGGATAGCGCAACGACCTTTGAGTTGATCTGCGGATCAATTTTTTGCTCGAAATTTACGAGAACTGCGCTGTCTCCATAGGGATGAAAGTCCATTACTTTGAAAAGCTCTTTTTGAGGATATTGTTTTCTTTCAGTTTAGCATCTATTGCTTCAAGGATCATTACTGCCTTGGGATTATCACCGTGTATACATATGCTCTCCGCCTGGATGGCAACGGGAGTTTGATCATAGCTGGTCACCTTTTGATCCAATACGATTGAGACGACCTGATCGGCGGCGTCATCAGGAGATTGTATTACCGCTCCTTCCTTATTTCTCGACCGAAGGCGACCATTTGTTTCGTATTTGCGGTCCGCAAATGCCTCCGCGACAAAAGCCAACTTATAGGAGCTGGCTGCCTTGTCAACAAAGCTGTCAGCCATTCCCATTAATGTCAAATTCGGATCAATCTCATGTACAGCCTGAGCGATTGCCATTGCATCTCCTTCATGATCTGCGGCGGTGTTATAGAGTGCACCATGAGGTTTAACATAGCTCAGTTTGCCGCCAAGAGATTCTGTGAGTGACTTTATGGCCGCTATTTGGTACTTCACTAGTGCCCTCAATTCTTCAGGGACAATATGCATTCTTCTTCTTCCGAATCCTGATAAGTCCGGGTATCCGGGATGTGCTCCAATTTGTACATTATGGCTGAGTGCGTTTTTAATGGTGGCTTCAATATGTAGGGGATCACCTCCATGAAACCCACAAGCAATATTGCACGATGTTATGTAGGGAAAAATAGCATCGTCGTTGCCAATTTTATAGTTCCCGTAACTCTCACCCATATCGCAGTTGATATCTATCTCCGTCATGATTGTTGATTATATGATTTGGAAAGCTGACAATATCCCTCGAACACCCAATATCAATGTCAATAAAATTACTATGGAACCCAGCACATTTACCAACCGTGTATTTGAATATTTACCCATAATATTTTTGTCATTGACTATCCATAGTAAAAATAGTGCGATTATAGGCAATAGCATACCATTGGCCACCTGGGCAAATAGAATTACACTAGTTGGGTTGAAACCCAAAGAAGAGAAGATCAAACCATTGACAAGCACAAAAAACCACACCCACCTGAATTTCTTGCCCTTGAGGTCATGTTTCCATCCGAGGATTTCTGAAGTTGCGAAAGCCGCGGCTAAAGGGGCCGTGACAGAAGAGGAAAGACCAGCGGCCAAAAATCCAAAAGCAATGAAGAAAACGGACCACTCTCCGAGAATTGGATAAAGTTGTTCGGCAAGGTCGGAACCTTTACTGACCACTTTATTTTGTCCTGCAAAAGCTACGGATGAGGAGATCAATATAGCCATCGTTATCATTCCTCCAAGTATGACAGAAATTGCTGTGTCCCACCTTGAATCGGTTAAGTTTTCAGGCCCTGACCAGCGTTCCTTTACCGAGGAGGCATGCAAGAATAGATTATAAGGCACTACTGTTGTTCCTATCAACCCAATCACCATGATAAGTGCTCCCTTTGGTAAAGTTGGTATGAACATCCCTTTCAAAATAAGTATTAGGTCTGGCTTGAGCATTGCGGCAGAAAATAAGAAAACCGATCCCATAACGCTCACCATGACCACCAAGCTACGTTCGATAAGTTTGTACTTACCACTGAAGAGTAAGAGAAATGCCGCAATTCCAATTACGAAAATCAATGGATTGAATGGTAGATCAGTGAGTTTTTCAGTGAATACATCAAATCCCAATACCGCGCCGGTAATGTTCCCTGCTTCATAAGCTGCGTTTCCAATGACGATTGCGCCTATTACCAGAAAAGTGGAGAAATATTTTAGAATTGGATACTTAACTTTTTGTCTAATTGCCTCACCTACTCCCATACCCCCAATAACGCCTAAACGAGATGACATCTCCTGCAATAAAAAGGTAGCCAGGATTGAAAATAAAATCGCCCAAAGGAGGGTAAATCCATAACTGGAACCAGCAATAGTGGCTGTGGTTACCGTTCCTGGTCCTATGAATGCCGCGGCCACCATTGCGCCCGGCCCGATATTCTTTAACTTTTTTAGCATTGAACTGGAAATTACCGCCATATCGCTACTTTGACAAAACAATATTCCGAGCAAACATTGAAAATCTCAATAGCCGCAGACTAACTGAATATGTTTAATTTTCAGATTATGTTACGACCTGGGATTTTTCTTATCGTCCTACTAATGGCTTGCAATGAGCAAAAGAAGCAGAATGATCAAACCAGGATTGAACATGAAAGGCACAATGAAATAAATGATGCCCAAATTGATAAGATAACTGTAGAACCTGAATTACACGAAACAGTTGGTGCGGATTTATTCGGTGAGTTCTACAATAATCGGGTGAGTTTCTTTACTAAAGATCACCCGGGCCTGGACGTTGAAGGAGCTAATGTTGAGCGTGTTGTATTTTACTATCTTGATGAGGAACTATTTCAAACTAAGTACCAATTAAATACTGATATTACCCCAAAATTGATCAGGAGTCACGGCAAGTTTAAGATTCGTGGATTGAATTTGCGAAACGACTATTTCATAAAACGGCTAAAGTCAAGGATTCTTTACGGAAATGAAATTGTCTCCTTAATTAACTATTATCAACTTCGCTGGGAAGCTAATGGGGATGAAATCATTTATCAGGTACGACGCGACACAGTCAGTACAAATTATACTTATATCGAACGTTTAAGGGGATACAAAGAAATTCTAAAAAGTATAAAAACATCGGAATCAGATTGATTTAATATGGACTATACCCTTGAAATTTGCTCAAACTCAGTTCAGTCAGCAATTAACGCACAGTTAGCCGGTGCACATCGCGTTGAACTTTGTGATAACCTATGGGAGTCGGGAACAACCCCCGGACCGGGGTCATTGAAGTTGGCCCGCCAGAAGCTAGATATTGGTTTGTTTGTATTGGTTCGTCCTCGAGGTGGCGATTTCTATTATTCAGATCTTGAGGTTGAGATAATGATGGAAGACATCAAATCCGTCAAAAACATTGGAGCCGATGGCATTGTATGTGGTGCACTAAATAAGGATCTGACTATCAATAAAGAGCTTACTACAAAACTTGTTGAATTGTCACATCCGCTACCCTTTACCTTTCACAGGGCATTTGATGTAGCCAAAGACATGTCTCAAAGCCTGGAGGATCTAATTGATTGTGGTGTCACCAGAGTGCTTACTTCCGGAGGTCAAACTTCAGCCATCGAAGGCCGAGATCAACTCACCTTGCTTAATCAACAGGCAAAAGGCAGAATCGGAATCATGCCCGGTGGTGGCATAAATGAATCAAACATTGACCAATTGTCAGGCACTGGCTGCACAGAATTTCATTTGACCGGAAGTGAAAGGTGTAAAAGCCCTGTTGTGGAGAACGAAAACTTGAAATTGAACGGTTCAGATGATATACCAGAAAACGATTATATGGTTTCATCCGAAAAACGGATAAGAGGTGTTGTTCAAAAATTAAATAGCCTTTGAGCTGTGAAAGGACTAAAAGTATGAGAGATCGAACTATGAAACTGATTCTTCTGATTTTTGTTCCCCTGCTAATTCTGACCTGCGAAAAAAAGAACTCAATGGATAAGATGAAGGTTGAAGAGCAGGCGTCAGGACCAGTGGTCAATACACAGGAGAAGCAAACGGTCATGCAAAATGAGCGGTTTGAGCTAGCTGAACCAGGACCAATGATTCCTCCGGTTCCAGCTATCGTTCTGGGAGTCAAAGGGGATTCTATAATTAAGGACGACATTACTATAGTATGGACTTTTATTCTGGAGGGGAATCCGCCTTATATAGGTATTAGTGTCCCTGACAACAGTGCAATTACCGGTGAAGAGTATGTGGCGCTTAAATTATTGAAGAAGCATGGTGAATTTACTTTGAACGTCCCAGATGGAAGTTGGATCAAGGAGTTTGACCAAATAGACATGACCGCTTCAACTCGTGAAGATAAGTTCGAAACCAATGGACTAACCCGCTTACCTTCCAAACTAATTGGTGCTCCAGGAATTGCTGAGGCCGCTATCGTTCTGGAATGTAAAGTATTACAATCCCATTCACTTCCTCCTCAAAGAATGGTCTTCTTCGCGGAAGTGGTACGAACATCAGTACATCCCGGGGTGACGGATGAAGCTGGGAGATTAATTACTTCCTCACGCGATTTCTATGGAATGACTGCCGGGAACGGTGAATTCTGGACCTTTGATAAGGAAATTGGTCATATTGGAATAACAAAAGGGATTGATCATATCCGATACTAGCTCACTCCGGCATACCTTATCCCTGTCAACTTGTGCATATCATAGTTCAAAGTGCTGAGATCGTTTTTGTTGAATTTTGAAACGTGATCATGCCCGCAGGACCTGGCAACAACTTTAATTAGCTGATTTGTCGCATCAAAAAAGTTAGCCAGTTGATTGGCAGATTGCTCAACTATTAATCTTGCTCTTAGGTTTTCCTTTTGAGTAGCAATACCAACAGGGCAGTTGTTGGTATGGCAGGCCCGCATTCCCAGGCAACCGATTGCCTGAATGGCAGAGTTTGATACCGCAATAGCATCCGCTCCCATCATCATTGCTTTGGCGAAATCTTCCGCTACTCTTAACCCACCTGTAATGACCAAAGTTACACCGGAAGCTTTTCGATTATCCAAATGTTGACGGGCTCGGGCCAAGGCCGGAATG
>JAJCYL010000164.1 GCA_029262955.1 Cytophagales bacterium
TATTACATGGTCAAATCACTTCAAAATCAAGCACTTAACATGTGATTGGCTCGTCACCATAGCGATGCTATGCCTCCTCGACCTAAGTACTTGATTTTCTTGTGCTTTAACCCTTCATAACAAAACTCTAATGACAAATTCCGGGTTAAAACAATAACGGTTTTTCAAAATCCATGGATTCTTGAATTAGCAACACTGACCCAACCTAAATTTGTACAAAGGGCTGATGTTAATTACCACAAATAATTAACCTGCTCTCTGATTAAATCCTCATAGACTTGTTTAACCTTGGCCATGTCCTCTTCGGTGAGTTCTGGCAAGCTGGATGACTGAATATTTGAAATTACCTGTTCAGGATTTGATGCTCCCGGAATGACGCAGCTTACTGCATCAAACATCAATATCCACTTTTGGGCTAAATGGGCAAGTGGAACGTCCGAAAACAAGCCTTGCAACCTGCTAACAGCCTTCAACCCAATTTCGTAGTCAACTCCGGAAAATGTTTCTCCCTTATCAAAAGCAGCACCATCTCTATTGAAATTTCTATGATCGCCGGATGAAAATTTTGATTGGGCAGTAAATTTGCCAGTCAGTAGACCGCTGGCAAGTGGCACCCGAGCCAAAATACCGATATCTAGTTTTTTTGCCTCCTCAAAAAACAGTTCTGAGGGTTTCAGGCGAAACATATTGAATATGATTTGAATGGTAGTCACATTCGGATATTGGATTGCCTTCAATGCCTCATCAACTTTTTCAACGCTCACCCCCATGTTAGCAATTTTGCCCTCCTCTTTTAGTCGGTCAAAAAGTTCAAATACTTCAGGTCTTTCATATACTTCTGTGGGTGGACAATGGAGTTGAATGAGATCGAGCTGCTCCAGATTCATATTCCGCAGACTGTCTTCCACAAAACCTCTGAGAGCCTTGGTTGTATAAGCCTCATTGGTGTGTGGGTTTAACCTTCTACCACATTTAGATGCTACAAAGATTCTTTCCGACCTATTCCTTACTAAACGACCTACAGCCTTTTCACTTTCCCCATCTCCGTAAACATCGGCTGTGTCAATGAAGTTTACCCCCTTGTCAATTGCTGTATTTAGTATTCGGTCCGCGTTGTCATGATCAAATTCATCTCCCCATTTACCTCCTACCTGCCAGGTTCCAAGACTTATCTCTGATACTTCTATTCCAGTTTTCCCGAGCTGTCTTTTATTCATTTTAATGGTTAGTTTATTGATCCTTAATACAGAGGTTAATATATGTATTTTATTTAATCCGCCTACTTTACATGGCCCAAAAGCTCATAGATAGCTATATCTCACCCTTTCGAATGAGTTGGAGTGCGTCCAACCTGATTCTGGCATCACCAATGAGAGATGCGAGGGTTGTCTGCTCTTCGAGTGCAATCCGAATCTCTTCCGGTCTAATGTGTTTGTTCTTTTTGAGTAGCGATTTAAGCCGGGCGATCTCGTGATTCAGAGTGAGATTCATCATTTTGAGTCCATTTGAAATTGCTGTAGCTCCGAGTGTTTCAGCGATTTTTGTCGCGGACTTGATCATATCCGGAAGAATGTTTTCCATTAGGGCCTCATTGTGAATCAAGAGGTCAATTTGTCCGGGTATCAAGTGTTGATCGAAATTTTCAACTGGATATAAATCCGTAACCTCATTACCGGTATGATCAACCACAATTCTTAGTGGGGTCTTGGGCAGAAAGCGGTCTACATTTATGCAATTTTCACCTACTGTTTCAAGAACGAAGAGCACTTCAAGGAGAATCGCAGGGGAACTGTTTCCCCGAAGGACTCCGAAACTGGCACCTCCGGTTCCTGAACTCAATACCATATCTATCGCACCTGTTGCCATCGGGTGATCCCAACTGAGGAAACTAATATCCTCCCTGCTAAGTGCCCGTTTTCGGTCGAATGTGATAGAGATACCCTCATCAGGGATTGACGGAAATGCCTCATCATTTGACCGGGAAGGGTGCAATAAATAGGTACGGGGTGCAAGGTCCTCTATTTCTACACCAAAATGCTCAAAGACACTGGTCATATAGGTTTCCAATCTCATATCAAGGTCTTCTTCTTTGATTTGATCAACTAGTCTATCGGCGATTTTAGGTCGAAAGGAATTCATTTCGAGCAATCGATCCCGTCCGCTTGCGAGAGTTACTTTAAGTTCTTGTTGGAATTCAATTGTTTCAGCAATCAAGGATTCCAGTGGCTCTCCTATATTCGGAGTAGAAAGTGCTACGGCAGTATTCAGCAATCTCTCACTAAATAATTGCGCAATTTGATTTCCGCCTTCTAAATTTTCCTCAAACGCATTTAAGCCCTCGTGAAACCACCTGACCAGGGCTTCCTGGGGGCTTGCTTTAAGGTAGGGAACATGAATTTGGATATCTTCAGTCTGACCAATCCGATCGAGCCGACCAATACGTTGTTCCAGCAACTCGGGATGAAATGGTAAGTCGAACAGAACGAGGTGATGGGCGAATTGAAAGTTTCGCCCTTCGCTTCCAATTTCAGAACACAGGAGTAATCGTGCTCCGCTTGATTCTGAAAACCAGGCTGCATTTCGATCTCGCTGTACAATGGTAAGGTCCTCATGAAAAACGCTGACTTTCAGATTGCCTTGCTTGCCCAGGGCCGTTTCTAATGCCAACACTTTTTCCTTACTTCTACAGATAAGTAGCACTTTTGCAGGGTTGAGATCCTTCATTAGACTAATGAGCCAGTCAACTCGTGGGTCCTCTGAGAACCAAAATTGTTGACGAGTAGAAGAAGATGCATCCATCTCTTTGGAAAACTCCTTTGATAAACGCTCTATCCAAAGGTCATGCTGTTTAGTAGCCTCGATAGGAATCAAGTGAGCCTTTCGTTTTGGAAATCCACTCATCGCTGATCGCGTATTTCGAAACACAACCCGGCCCGGACCGTGCTGGTCAAGCAAATCTTCGATAAGATTATCTCTTGCTGAATCCCCCCCTTCAGCTATCAGGTCCATCCTTTCCTCACCAAAAATCGATTGCAGCAATTTAACATCCTCAACTTGTAAGCGTTTTCCTAAGGATAGATCTTCGACAATGTTAGCGATCTCTTGATGGTCTAAGGATTCGTTTTTGAAAGCATCATAGTCGGGATATCTGTCTGGATCTAGTAACCGAAGTCGTGCGAAATGACTTTCTGCACCCAATTGCTCAGGTGTGGCAGTCAGAAGGAGTAATCCCTTGGTCTCCTGACTTAATAGTTCAACTATACCATACTCCGGACTTATTTTGTCGACAGACCATTCCAGGTGATGTGCCTCGTCCACTACAAGCATATCCCAGTTCGCTGACAATGCTTGACGTGCGCGAATTTCTGAACCAGCCAGAAAAATCGTACTGCAAATGATTAGTTGATCGTCTAAGAAGGGATTTCCATCAGGTGCAGTATCTTCAATTGCCGCACAACGTTCTTCATCAAAAATGTGAAACCACAGATTAAATCGTCGCAGTATTTCTACAAACCATTGATGAACCAGCGAATCGGGAACTAGAATCAAAACTCTCGAAATCCGCCCACTCAAAAGTAGACGATGTAGAATTAAGCAAGCCTCTATCGTTTTTCCAAGCCCAACCTGGTCTGAAAGCAGAACGCGTGGAGCATAACGCGAACTCACCTCATGGGCAATGTAAAGCTGGTGAGGAATGAGATCGATACGGCCTCCAACAAACCCATTCACGGAAGAAATCCTTCTGCTATGATCATGTTGAAGTGTTCTCCTTCGTAGAGCGAAAACTTGCGGTGTGTCCACATCCCCCATAAATAGGCGATCATCTACACCGTGTTTATCTGCCACATCCCCAAGATCCGCTTCAGACAACTCTCTGTCTTTCCCGAAATAAATGATAAGGTCACCATCCTGCTGAACCCGTTCAATTAGTAATGGGCGTTGGTCGCCATCCATAATTGTATCCCCGGGCTTAAAAAGCACTCTACGAAGAGGAGCGTTTTCCATCGCGTACTGTCTCGCCTCGCCTGATATTGGAAAGTGCATATGTACACGACCTTTTGCGGTCTCTGTTACGATCCCGATTCCCAGTTCAGGCTCACCCTTACTGGTCCATCTTTGATCTGGAAAGAAGCTATCCATAGCGTTCATCTTAGATTAATCTTAAGCCATTCCGAATTGTGGCGTGACTTCTATTGTTATTAAATTAAAAGTGAGATCCTCTATTTTAATGATGCCAAAAATAGAACACCTATTATTAAATAAAGTAAATCCCTGTGAGGAAGTAGTTGGAACTCAGGCCATTTCCTCTTAATGTTTTTTCTAAATCAATGCCATCCCTACAATGCTGCCCACCTACTCATACTTTACTGTAGGGTACTTAGTCACTGACTTATCCCCAAGAGCTACTATTAAATTGGTAATAATTACGAGCCGTGTCCGCTACAGTTCGATATTTAGCCGGAATTTCAATGTCTCTGAATAAGGTTCCAATTATGTCCTTACATACTCCTCCAGCACCTCAATCACTTGATCAATTTCCTCCTCAGTATTGAAATAATGTGGTGCTAACCTTAGTGCCCACTCTACTCCTTTCTTTTTAAAATCAATTGTAGCGAAGTGCCAAAGACTAATACCCGCATTTATTTTATGTCTTTGCAAATGATTTTTGAGGCTCATATAATCGTCAACAGGCATCTCACAGGTTACAATAGCGCAGAGATTTGCTCCTCTATCAAGTACCTGAATTTGAGCTATGCCCGACAACTTATTTCGCAAGGTTGCCGCAAGAGTAAGGGCTCTTGATGATATGTTTTCTATCCCAATACTATTTGCATAAGTAAAAGCCTCTCTACTTCCCTGAACTAAAGCATAGGCAAATTCCCAATCCTCAAACCTCCTGGCATCTTTTAAAGGTTGATATCTGTCTTTTTCAACCCATTCAGCTCCCTGCATGTCAATAAAAAGGGGTTCAAGACCCATTTTAAGGGCACCGTCGGAAACATATAGAAACCCTGCTCCTCTTGGGCCTCGTAAAAATTTCCGCATAGTGCCGCTCAAAAAATCACATTTGATATCATTCACATCAACCGGTAATTGTCCGACAGACTGACAGGCATCCACCAGATAAATGGTCTCATATTTAGCACATATCTCCCCGACTGTCTTTACATCTTGAATAAGGCCTGAATTTGTAGGTACATGAGTCACAGCCACTAGCTTAGGATTATGTCGGCGGATATTATCTTCAACTTGGTTCACATCGATGCCCCCTATTTCAGCGCATGGTACTCTTTCCAGCCTTACCCCTAATCTCTTCTGGAGGCTGAGATACATAATCTGATTAGAGATATAGTCATCATCCGAAGTAAGGATTACATCCCCCTTTTCGAACTCTACAGATGACAGGGCTCTGGCAAAAGCATCGGTTGCATTTGCAACAAAAGCTATATTTTGTGACTCACAATTCAGAAATCTGGCGGCCTCTGAATAAGCCTTCCTGATGACATCCTCTTGATCTGCGTGCGCTTCGTATCCTCCCATTTGAGCCTCCAGGTCAATGTGGTTTTTAATAGCATTAATAACAGGGTTTGGCATCAAACTCGATCCAGCATTGTTCA
>JAJCYL010000165.1 GCA_029262955.1 Cytophagales bacterium
TGGAAATATAGCAGAGTTCGGTCCGGAGCTGGCTAAAAAATTCTTCGATTATTACGGAGATGTTTTCAAAGAAGGGGCTCTTACGGCTAGAGAAAAGGCTTTGATTGCTTTGGCTGTGTCACATGCAATTCAATGTCCCTATTGTATTGATGCCTATTCGAGCGGTGCCCTGGAAAAAGGCGCTGATGAAGAACAAATGATGGAAGCCATACATGTTTCGGCAGCCATTCGCGGAGGTGCTTCACTAGTTCATGGCGTACAGATGATGAACAAAGTCAAAGAAATAACCATGCAATGAAAAGTTTAAGCGCGAGGAAACATAATCTGGCGAAGGTTGATCGTCAGCTGGAAATTTTATCAGACAATCAATCTATTGGGATCGACACTTTCAGGGATAAGCTTGAAGGAATCAATCTATATCCACTGAAACCAACTGGCATCGAAATCTTCCAGGTTAATGTGGGTAAAATGTGCAACCAGACTTGTAAGCATTGCCATGTGGACGCCGGACCTGATCGCAAGGAGATTATGACCAAAGAGACTATGCGGCAATGTCTTGAAGCTATCCGGGACACAGATATTCATACCGTAGATCTCACCGGCGGTGCACCCGAAATGAATCCAAATTTCAGATGGTTTGTGGAAGAATTATCCGCCATAGGAAAGCACATTATAGTCCGATGTAACCTGACTATAATAGTCGCGAACCCAAAGTATAATGATCTGCCGGAATTCTTTCGAAAACATAGGGTTGAAGTCGTTTCTTCGCTTCCCTATTTCTCGGCAAGAAGGACAGATGCCCAACGAGGAGATGGCGTTTTCGAAAAATCAATTCAGGCACTCAAAATGTTGAATGCGGTAGGTTACGGTAAATTGGACTCCGATCTCATTCTTGATCTGGTCTTTAATCCTACCGGTGCATTTTTGCCAGCCTCACAGGAAAGTTTGGAAATTGAATTCAAACAGAAACTAAAAGATGGATATAACATCGATTTCAATAGGCTCTACGCAATAACCAATCTACCAATTAGTCGCTTTCTAGAATACCTGGTTATTTCAGAGAACTATGAAGGTTATATGGAACAGTTGGCCAATGCCTTTAACCCTGTAGCTGCAGAAGGTGTGATGTGTAGAAATACCATTTCTGTTGGATGGGATGGCTATCTATTTGACTGCGATTTTAATCAAATGCTTGACTTAAAAATCACAGGCACTTCAAGTCACATTAGTGACTTCAATATTAAAAAACTTAGTGAAAGAGAAATCATAATTAACCAGCACTGTTATGGTTGCACTGCAGGAGCAGGCAGCAGCTGTGGAGGTGCAACAACTTAGAGATATGAATACTTATTTGGAGACTACCAAAGATGTCTATAAAGAGGCCGCACTAACCCCTGATGTCGGGTTATGTTGCACGACTTCCCCTATCTGGCAATTACCAGGATTAGATATCCCCAGAATTATGCAATCTATGAACTACGGATGTGGCAGTACGGTTCATCCACGTGATTTAGTTAATGAACCGAATATTCTCTACGTGGGAGTAGGAGGAGGAATGGAGTTACTTCAATTTGCATATTTCACACGAAAGCCAAAAGGAGTGATTGGAGTAGATATCGTAGAAGAAATGCTTGAAGCCTCGCGTAAAAATTTCAAAGTGGCCGAACAATTGAATCCCTGGTTTAAATCTGACTTTGTTGATCTTAGACATGGCGACGCCATGAACCTTCCGGTAAAAGATGACTCCATTGATGTGGCAGCTCAAAATTGTTTGTTCAATATATTTAGGGCGGAGGACCTTAAAACGGCATTACAAGAGATGTTTCGGGTTTTGAAACCACATGGTAGACTAGTCATGTCAGACCCAACCTGTGAGCAGGAAATTCCGGAGAATCTAAGAAACGATGATCGTTTAAGAGCACTTTGTTTGAGTGGAGCTATTCCACTACAAGACTATGTCAAGATGTTGACCGATGTAGGGTTTGGAACCATTGAGATACGAGCAAAACGACCCTACCGAATACTTGACAACAAGAACTACCAAACAGCAGAGAACATTTATGTTGAAAGTGTGGAGGTCTGCGCTATCAAAGATCCTATGCCAGAAGATGGGCCCTGCGTATTCACCGGAAAGAGTGCTATCTATTTCGGTCAGGAAGAGTACTTTGATGACAAAAAGGGGCATGTTCTAATTCCCAATCAGCCGTTAGCAGTATGTGATAAGACAGCAGGAGCATTGGGTTCCATGGGCAGGCCAGATGTTTTTATTTCGGATTCGACCTATCACTATGATGGAGGAGGTTGCTGCTAACTAAAGCATAATGTCAGCCTCTTTGAAAATAGGCGAGTCACCTTCCATTCTAATGTGAGTGTTTAATATTTCGTTTAGATTTTCACGGATGGTCTCCGAAAGAGTACCGGTAGGTAGATCATTAGCATCTAAGCCAAATGGATTCTCTACTTCTTCAGAGACGACTTCAATGCCAAACATGGCAAAAGACATCACCATGGCGGCTGGGATTGTGAGGTAGTGAAACTCACTCACCAATCCAAATGGAAGTATAGCCAGGTAAAGCAGAATAAATAGTTTTATAAAAGTGGTATGGGAGAATGGTATTGGTGATTTCTTAATTCTTTCGCAAATCCCTAAAACATCTACGAATCCTTCGAGCAATTCCTTCAATTGCTTTTTATCGAATTCGTTGATTAATTTTTCCTGATACATCTTCTCGACTTCACCGATCAAGAATGTCATTGCAATATCGGGATGATGTTTTGCCCCTCGGAGTTTTTTTATCTCCTCCTTAGTGCCAACGTACTCTGCTTTTTCATTCATATCACGCAGGTGCCAGGTAAGAGATAAACAGAAATTGTAAACGTGTTTCGTGAAGTAACGTCTCCGAGTCAGATCTGACTTTGGAATGAGTGCATTTAATTGAAGTGAGAAATTTCTTGAATTATTAATCAAAGACCCCCAGGCTCTTCTTCCCTCCCACCATCGGTCATACGACGTATTCATTCTGAATACCACAAAAAGTGAGAGTATCACACCAATTAATGAGAAAAAGACTGTATCTACATGGAAATACTCAGATAAATAATTAATTAGGACATAGGTAACAACACTCGTGTAAGCCACCGAGTAGATCAAAAATTTAAGTAGATATTTTAGGTTGTAACTGTGCTTAAAGGATTTGATCAGGGTTAGAAAAAACCAACTCCACTTTTGAGAATCGTAAACAATCATTATTTAATGTTTTGCTGGTTGATAGTAACTACTTCTTAATTAGTCTGGCAATCTCTCCTATCCAAAGAACCAAGGAAGTACTAGCTATAATTAATCCCCAATCAGAAAAGGAAAGAGGCACAGTCCTAAACACCTTCCCTCCAAATTCCACAATAAAGTATTGACCTACAATAATCAACGCTGCAACTATTATAAATCCAACCCCTTTATTTAGCTCATAAAAGGCAGATCGTCCCGTTCCATACGCTTTGGCATTGAATAAATTCCAAAACTGGAGCATAACGAATATGGTAAAGAACAAGGATAAATTATAATTACTAATCGTTCCATCTGGCTCAGTGAAATAATAGAGTAATCCCAATAGAAGGAAAACAAATGCAAAGCCGACAAACAGTATATTGGACCTCATGTCTCGGGAAATAATGAAATCCTCATGACCACGCGGCACATTATCCATTACTCTCTTATCTGGAGGAAGAGAAGCTAAGGCAGCCGCTGCAAACGTGTCCATTATGAGATTCACCCAGAGCATCTGGGTAACAGTCAATGGCAGTTCGTATCCAAGAAGTGACCCCATAAAAACTATGGTTAAGGCGGCCACATTTATGGTTAATTGAAACAATATGAAGCGCTGGATATTCTTATATAAAGAACGACCCCACATCACGGCTGTCGCAATACTTTTGAAGGAATCATCTAATAAGGTGATATCACTTGCCTCCTTTGCAACGGAAGTACCCGATCCCATTGACAGACCTACATGGGCATAGTTGAGTGCCGGCGCATCATTGGTACCATCCCCGGTCACTGCTACAACGGAACCTGTTTGTTGAAGTAAGTGTACCAATCTTTGCTTATCTGTAGGCCTTGCTCTACACATAATTTTCAAATCTCTGACTCTGGCAAGGGCTTCTTCATCTGAGAGTGCTGCGAAATCCACACCGGTTATCATTTGTTGGTCAGTATCAGAATCATTCCAAATTCCAATCTGTCTCCCAATTTCACGTGCAGTGCCTGGAGTATCTCCTGTCACTATTTTTACATTGATACCAGCTTGATGACATTCAAGTACGGCAGCAGGAACATCCGGCCTTACAGGATCCGATATAGCTACAATACCTAAGAATGTAAGATCAAAATCAGCCAGATCAGCTACGGTACCGGGCTTTTCGTCCTCAATAATCTTGTAGGCAA
>JAJCYL010000166.1 GCA_029262955.1 Cytophagales bacterium
CAGATTTACATTTGAAGTATACCCAGTAGCAATGGTATGAATTTCAATAGCATTAACTTCAGCAACCTTTTCCATTAGGGAGGCGATGTCGTCGGTACTGAGCTTCTGGTCTTTCACAGGGATAATAATAGTCCCAAAATCAAAATTTTTAGCACCGTAACTAAATGGTTCAGTTGCAACCTTGGCCCTTAATTTCTTACTGAGAATGCTATACAAGGCCCGATGGGCGTAATAACCAGTTATTTCAAAAGCATAAGCATACTTGCTTTTCCCACCAATGAGCTTTCCATCTATTTCCATTGATTCAATTGGTTCGCCAAGTAGCGAGGAATTAAAACTCCGGCTGGAAATTGGAGCAAAGGGTATTCCCATAGATAGCGGGAAGGTCCATGAGGACACATCATAAAATAAGCTGTCCTGGAATGATTTCTCAGTCTCAAATATCGTTTTAGCCACCCTGTATTCAGCTTGAGCTAGTTGAACAATGTAGCTGTCTGAAGACTTGAATGCGGTACCAGAAAAATTAAGGTTATTGCCTAATTTGTTGACTGTAATTTTGTGGTTATTTAAAATCCGGATCAATTCAGCAACTTTAGCCTTGTCCTTGCTTCCTCCAAAAACGTAGCCTTTTATAGGGTCGGCGTTTGCAGCGGAGATAGAATTTTTATAGAAGTTAGATAGGTGTGAATGAAGCTCTTGTCTCAGGGCATGAGACCCTCGAATGGTTGAAATTGCGGCATTGAAGTGATTTCTAACACCATCAGAAAAACTCCGTAGTCCATTGTCTGTATTTTGAGCATGACCTCGCGTACTACCCTGCTCGAATAAGATCCCTATAGCTCCGGTAATGTCAGGATAAGTGCTGCCGTAACCGAAATAGAATTCATCAAAACTCTCTTTGGTATAGTATAATTCTCCAATACTGTCGAGGGCCTGTACATGGTACTCACCAATTTTACCGGTGAGGTCCCAAACAGTTTTGGGGATGAGTGGATTTTGTCGGCTTTCGATTCCTGGTTGAAAGAAAAATGTGCTATTGGAACCCATTTCATGATGATCAGTGACCACATTAGGTTTCCAGTCATGAAGTTTCTTAATCCTTGCTTGAGATTCAGGGTGTTGAACTGGCAACCAGTCCCGATTAAGATCGAACCAATAGTGGTTGGTACGTGCTCTTGGCCACGCTTCATTATGCTCTAAATCTTGTGGATCCGGATTAGGCTTCGAAAGACTTTTGTGAGAGTTCACCCAGCTGGCGAATCGATTCATGCCATCAGGGTTGAAACTTCCCTCCACAATGATCACCGTATTGCGAAGTATATCATCGATTTCTTTGCCTTGTGCAGCTGCAAGAAAGTAGGTTGTGACTAAGACAGAATTAACTCCTGATGCTTCGTTACCATGTACACTTGGCCCAATCCATACCACAATTGGCTCATTGGCTGCATCCACATTCTTGGCTGGATCAGCCATTTCTTTCCTCTTACGTTTGATCTCATCAATTCTTGCTAGATTATCAGGATGTGAGATTATAGCATGAATCAGCGGTCGATTTTCGTAAGTAAAACCATATTCATCTAATAAGATGCGTGGTGAGGCATTCGCCATACTTCGCATAAAAAAAACCATTTGGTCGTGACTTACATGCCATTCTCCCGGCTGATACCCTAGAATTGATTTAGGCGTCGGGATCTGATCGTTGTATTCAAAGCTGGTCGGTAAGTAAGTGCTTAAATCAGGCTGTGCTTTACAAAGGAATGAAAAGGTGACCAGAAGGCAGATAATTGATAATTTCATCGTGGATATAAAGGATTAGAAAAGTCGAAATATAGATATTTGCCACTAGAAATTTTATGAGGTTATTTCCAGTGGTCATACGGGATAGATTCATCAAAAAGTCAGAAACCAGCACACAAAAATGGTAAGTCAATGAAACGACTTTTACTCTTAAGCAACTCCACCAATTATGGCGAGTCATACCTTAGTTATCCTAAGCAATCGATTAAAGAGTTTCTAGGTCCCGATGTCTCGGAAGTCCTTTTCATTCCGTACGCCGGAGTCAGCATAAGTTATGATGATTATACGTTAAAAGTAGCAGAGCCTTTTTTGGAGATGGGCTATAATCTTAGGGGTGTACATTCTTTCCAAAATGCAGTTGAAGCAGTTGGAAGTGCTCAAGCGCTTGCGATTGGTGGTGGTAATACTTTTGAATTGTTAAATCAGCTATATGAAAATGGGCTTATTGAAATCATAAGAGAACGTGTCTTTAACGGCATGCCTTTTATGGGATGGAGCGCAGGAAGCAATGTTGCCGGACCAACTATTAAGACTAGTAATGATATGCCGATAGTTGAGCCCCACTCATTCAATGCATTAGATTTGGTGCCTTTCCAAATTAATCCCCACTATACCGAAGAGAGACTGCCGAATCATGGTGGTGAGAGTAGGCCAGACAGAATTATGGAGTTTATTGAGCTGAATCCGGGGGTGTCAGTTGTGGGAATACCAGAGGGGAATCTGTTAAAAGTTATAGGCAAGACAGTTTCTCTTGTTGGTCCTGGAACGATGAAAGTTTTTCATAAAGGTCTTGAAACCAAGGCATTTTCATCACAGAATGAACTGGATTTTTTATTGAAATAGTTTTTTAAACGGTTTTCTATTCGGGTATTGCCATGCTTTATTTGTTGAATTGGGGTGAACCTTGAATTTACGGAAGAAAAAATTATGAAGTATATAGGTTTTGTGTTGATCGCATTTGTGCTTTCGACATGTATTACACCAATTAATCTCGACCCTGATGAGCCAGACCCTATCCTAGTAATTGACGGATTTATAACCGATCAGGAGGGCGTATTTGAGGTGATTATTTCAAGATTATCACGTTTTGCCAGTATAGCCAATGGTGGTCAAGAACGATTTGATAAAGAATCCGAGGTATTTATAACTGATCAGAATGGGAATCGAACAGATCTGAAGGTAATTCCTTTAACTCGTAATGAGGTGACCAACCCATGTGCTCAAAATGGTGGTTGCTGTCCTACGGGAACAATACTCCAGGTAGAGTCATTGGGATTTCGCACCGATGGAACCTTCAAGGCCGAATTAGGCAATACTTATACATTGAACGTAATCACTTTTAACGGCTTTCGCTATCAGTCAACTCCACAGACGATTATACCAGGATCGGAAATTGATTCAATTAGTTATCGGTATAAAGAATTGCCAAGTTCAGACCCTGTGTCTTTTGAATCTGGTGTTGAGTTGTTTTCTCATTGGCAAGATCCGGTTGAGACAGCTAACTTCTATTCCTGGAGAGTTAACGGGATATACAAAATTGATACACCCCCAAAACAAGGTGTATGTTGTATGTTAGATCCGAACGATGTCAATGCTCAAACCACCTGCTGGATTAATGAAGACAATATGAGGGGAAATGAATTGGCTTTTAATGATCTACAATCTAATGGCTCAACAATATCGAAACGAGTTGGTTTCGTTCAGGATGATGGCCTTAGATTTGGTAATAGTACCGGGGACCCGAATAGGCAATACTATGCTGAAGTCGAACAATGGGCCTTATCTCAGGAAGCATTTGCATTTTTTTCCCTCCTAAAATCTCAAATTGAAATTGATGGAGATATTTTTGATCCCCCACCAGCCGAAATAACAGGAAACATACGAAATCTTGATAGGCCGGATGAAATTGTTATTGGATTTTTCGGCGCTTACTCAGTCAAAAAGAAAGGAGTATTTATCAAAAGATCTGATATCAAGAATATCCAGTTTAATCCTCGCCCCTGTGGTGACTGCCGCAATCGAGCGGGAGCTCAGGTTCCTATCCCAGAGGTATTTAGGTAGTTCTATTCAATGCAGGAAAGCCCGGGTAGACACAGATAACTCCTTTTTGCCTTTTATAATGGTCCGATTCTAACCCTTCCAGAAGAATGTCTCTCCGTACTGGCATATTTTGAAACGCGGAATCATGAGGAAGTTACAATGCCAAATCCTCAAAGGAAATTGTCTATTCATATCAATACAATCTGCTAATTTCGCTTAGCGAAAGTAGAGAATGGACGGAATAATCAATTTCACCAAGATAGTTGAAGAGGCCTGGGAGGATTATGATAATTCCAGGTCCATTAAATATGTGGAAGACATTAGTGCCAAAGTATCTACCAACCATGTTTACAGAATTTGGTTCGAAGATGGCGGGAATATTATTGGTAAACTATCCTATTTTGGTAAGTATAATGACTTTGTAGAAGACCACGCAATTGTTAATGCCTTAGCTACAAATTTGACCGATCCATTCGATAACTTTTTAGCCAAATCACTCACTAAAAATGGGCAATTGTTTGTTTATAGATACAAAAACAGTGTATTGGATGCATGGGTGGTTTTTTATAATCCCATTGGAGTTGGGGCTATGCCTTCGAAAGTGCAGAGTGAAGAGCAGATTGTTATTTTTGGGGAGGAGTTAGCCAGGTTTCACCAGGCCTGCCATAAAGTGAGGAATACGCTCCCTAAGTGGTCTAAGAGCATAAATGATGACATTACATTGTTGTTGGAAATTCTCGAAACCGATGTGGGAAGATATGAACACCGACAGAATCGGAATAACATCAAAAGGCAGTGTCAAATTTTGATGGAAAATTTAGATGGTATCGGCTATGACCAATTCAATTCGATTCCTGTATTCGTAGATTGGAATATTGGTAATTTCTCTCTTACCAGGGACTATCATTTCTTCTCGAGATGGGATTATGACTGGTTTCGGATGAGTAGCCGGGTCATGGATTTCTATTTCTTTGCCCGTGTTTGTTCGGCTGCCGGAGATCGGACAGTTTTTAGTTATTTGATTGACCCTTTAATGGAGGATCGCTTCATTATTTTTCTCCAGGCATATCACAAAATATTCCCATTGAGTGAAGTTGAGATTAAGTTCATCAAAGAATCATATAGATTCTTCATTCTCAATTATGTTATTAAGGATGGTCGGTACTTTTTTCACGAAATTTATGCATCAAAATTGCAATTAGAAGCCCATGAGATATATTTTCCACAACTTGAGAAATCATTTAACGAAGAAAAGCTACTTAAGGCCTTAAACTACTAGTATGGAGTTGACATCATTTGCATCCATCGTCAAGGATTACAAGACTATCTTTTTTGATGCTTACGGGGTCTTAAAAAACCATAAGGGACTAATTCCTGGAATATTGAACACTTTTCGCTTTCTTAACGATCATAATATAGATTATTATGTCATTACTAATGATGCTTCGAGGGGCCCAAGAGAATTGGCCCAAAGTTATCAGGACAGTGGATTGACCCAGATCACAAAAGATAAAATAATCTCGTCAGGAATGCTGGCCAGAGACTATCTGAAAATGAAAGTACAATCCGGAACAGTAGCGTTTTTGGGGACAAAGGAGTCGGTCCACTACATAGAAACATTAGGTCTAAAAACTATTTCAATTGCAGATTTAAATCTGGATGATGCCCATGAAATAAGTGCATTGGTTTTTCTAGACGATGAGGGATACGACTGGAGTCGGGATATAAATAAGGCGGTGAATTTGTTGCGGACAGTAAATATTCCAACCATAGTTTCAAACACTGACCGCTATTATCCTATTACAGGCCATGAGGTTGCTATTGCCACTGGAGGCATAGCCAATATGGTTGAAGACATAGTTCGTAAGCATTTTATAAGGTTTGGAAAGCCCGATGCCCAAATGTTCATCTTTGCTTACGAGCATTCAGTACAAAGGGGAGGGACCTCTGACAAGCGAGACATATTAATGGTGGGAGACACCTTGTCCACGGACATAATTGGCGGGAATAAATTCGGTTTGGATACTGTGCTGGTACTTTCTGGTAATACCTTACCTGGCCAGGTAGAATTAAAAATTAATATTGAGGGAATTATTCCAACTTACGTTTGTGAGTCGGCGGTAATAATGTGACGTTTGGTTCGTAAGAGTTTTGAGTCTTGGTCATCCCTGATGTCTCAATTAATAATCGACCCTCCTCCGTTATCAACTGACCCTTATATTTAATGTGCATGATTGATGGCTGCAATACCGTACCCCAGACC
>JAJCYL010000167.1 GCA_029262955.1 Cytophagales bacterium
GGGTTAAAGCACAAGAAAATCAAGTACTTAGGTCGAGGAGGCATAGCATCGCTATGGTGACGAGCCAATCACATGTTAAGTGCTTGATTTTGAAGTGATTTGACCATGTAATAGAAAGTCTAATGACAATTCCGGGTTAAAGCGCTGATAAGGGGACAATGATGTCAAGCGCAGCATCTGATAAACCAGCGTATAAAATAAAGCGGCTAATTCTCCGTAACTGCCTGATCTTCAGAATAGCGGGAACAGGGCTTGAAGCTGTGACCTTCGGTTTATGAGCCTGTTGTATTCAAAACAAGTTCTCAAAATCAATCCATATCAAACCTACAGAAGCAAGGCAGTAAGCAATAAAAAAAGGCAGCTACATTTCTGTAACTGCCTTATCCCGATAACTATCGGGAAGAGCCCCCGGACGGATTCGAACCGCCGACCCGCTGATTACAAGTCAGCTGCTCTGGCCAGCTGAGCTACGGAGGCAGCACTTCGTTTGCTGTGCAAACTCGGTTTCAGAATTAAGAATACTGAATTAAGATTTTAGAAATTAAAAAAGAACCTCTTCAATATTCGAAAAAACGAGAGCGCAAATTTAGTTCAACTTTTAATATTGCAAAACGAAACTCGGCACATACTGAAATTAGCATAAAATAGTTCTTGATTTCTAATCTCTTTCACAGTTCTTTGGCATGTTATGAGTTACGAAGCCCAACGTCAGAAATTGCTTACAAAGTATCCAGCCATTCAGGATTTGGAAAGAAAGTCCAAAAAACGAATCCCAGATGTTGGTTGGCACTATTTGCAAACTGGTACAGGTGAAGAGGCCCTGGTTAATAAAAATCGAGACGCATTTAATTCTATATCGCTGACACCTCAATTTTGTAAAGGAGAATTTAATCCCACAGTCGAAACTAAAGTTCTGGGGCAAACATTCAGCGTACCTTTTGGAGTGGCCCCGGTTGGCTTGACAGGTTTAATGTGGCCTAGGGCAGAGATTCTGTTAGCTCAGGCTGCAAAAAGAAATAATATTCCATATACCCTTAGCACTTTGGCTACAGAGACTCCTGAAACTGTTGGGCCTCATGTAGGGGAAATGGGATGGTTTCAATTGTATACCCCTCGGGAAAAGGATTTGAGGAGAACTATACTCAAAAGAGCCTCTGATAGTGGTTTTAAAACACTTGTCATCACTGTGGATATACCACTTCCAAGTAGACGAGAAAGGACCAAGCGGGCTGGTATGAGCACTCCACCTAAAATTAACCCCCGATTTATCTGGCAGGCCATGACTCATCCAACATGGACTATGAGAACCTTGAGTAATGGTTTGCCAAGATTAAGAACTGTTGAAACTTATAGTGATTTCAAATCGATGATGTCAGTGGGAGATTTCGTAGAAGGTCAAATGGGAGGCAACCTCACCTGGGAAATGTGTAAGGAAATACGAGAGGAATGGGATGGGCCGGTAGTAGTGAAGGGATTACTCCATCCTAAGGATGCGGAAAAAGCAGTTGAAATAGGGATGGAAGGGATTGTGGTTTCAAATCACGGTGCCAGGCAATTTGATGCAGCACCAACACCAATTGATGTCCTGCCAGACATTGTCAGTGCTGTAAAGGGAAAGACCTCGATTATGTTGGATAGCGGTGTAAGGACAGGGTTGGATATTTTAAGAGCATTAAGCCTGGGTGCTGAATTTGTTTTGTTGGGAAGAGCATTCCTTTATGGGGTGACGGCGCTTGGTCAATATGGGGGTGATCATGTGTACGAGATTCTAAAAGGTGATCTGATCAACAATATGGCGCAACTTGGCGTGTCATCTCTTGATGAATTGAAGGTTAAATGAACACAGAGAAAATGCAAAATGCCCGTCAAGCATTCTCCTCCTTTCATTTTATTTCAATTAAAGGATTGTCAGTGGTACTATTAACAACAATTGCAGTAATTGTAATCTCTGCCTGTGGGTCTGAAAATGAGTATAAGATTTATAATCTACCCGACCAGGCTGCGACATTTCTATCTGGAGAGACAGGCAAGACCTGGAAACTTGCCAAGAGGGTGAATAATGGAACAAGGGTGAATATGGGTGAATGTACCATTGGGTATAGACAGACATTTCTACCGGACTTTGCTGTTAGTGACAATAATTCTGAAATGTATGATTGCGGAGAATCAATGAATGGGACCTGGGAGTTGATCGAAAATAAAAAGGGGGCCGCATTCCTAACAATAACGAGTGACCTGGTACCAAAGTATTTTAAGGTACCCGAAGGGAGTAAAACCAAATACTTTCAATTGGTTGAGCTATCACCTGGTGTACTGGTCTACAAATTCAAACATGAACTTTTTAGCACTAAAACTTCTATAGTAGTGGATGTCTTAGTACCCGAAGATAGTGTTGTAGACGATAGAAATTTTCATTGGTAATTAGCTGTCCTTCACACATCGGAATCCTGTATGATTAAATCCTGAGTCTTTGCTAGATTTCATTCGGCGGGCAACCCGATAGCCACTGCAATAACTGTCGTTGCAGAGGAAGGACCCCCCACGAATCACATATTTGGGTACATAGGGTTCTGCCGGATCGAAAGATTCTCTGGGGCCAATAGGATTATTAACTATTCCTTTCTTCTCATCTTCACCATAAGATTGGAAGTGGTATTTGTCCTGACACCATTCCCACACATTGCCGGCCATATCGTAAAGCCCATATCCATTTGGTGGAAACGATGCAACGGGGGCAGTTCCTCTAAAACCATCAGCCGCTTGATTTTGATATGGAAAGAATCCTTGCCAGAAATTGGCTTTATCATAAGACTGCTCTACAGATTCATTTCCCCAGGGATACTTGATGTCTTCCATTCCGCCCATGGCCGCCCATTCCCATTCTGCCTCTGTTGG
>JAJCYL010000168.1 GCA_029262955.1 Cytophagales bacterium
CTGAGCTGATGACTTTTAATGGACGTAATTATGATATAATCGCAGGCATATCTGCACCATTCATTGGTTACTTCGCTTTAGGAAAAATCACCAAAAGCAATTTGGGTGTTTTGATGTGGAATATCATCGCACTAGGTTCACTCATGAATATTGTAATTAATGCCATACTCTCCACTCCATATCCATTTCAACTTCAGGCATTTGACCAGCCCAACGTGGCCGTCTTTTATTTTCCGTTCATCCTACTGCCAGGATTTATAGTGCCTGCTGTACTTTTCAGCCATATAGCTTCAATTTCAATTCTTTTGAAAGGGGATTCCAAATCAAAACTCAACTAACCTTAAATTCAGAGAAGAACACCAATATTTTTAAATCCTCTGTTATCTCCTTAAATCTATGCTCGATTTGAGCCTTCACATAAAGGACATCCCCGGGACTGACATCAACGGTATCACCATCCACAAAGAATTTTGATCGACCTTCGATAACGTAATAGACTTCATCCAAATCATGTGGATTTTGTTTGTCCTCAGTGCCTTTTGGCAAAACATACAAACCAGTCTTGAGTGATTTCTCATTTAGAAAACTTAAGTAGGGTCCTCCTTCTGATAGCCTTTTTTGATTGATATCGTCTATTTTGAATGATCTCCAGGTTGGCGTTTGTTTTTTATTCATTGAAAATGATTTAAATGGTGATAACATTTTGGCCAATACCAAACCAATTGAAACTGCTATAAAATTTCTCTTATTCATTGATTTTCTATGTTAAATGCATATGTAATTAAATCATTAATTCCCACAGAGTTTCGAGAAACTACACTGACAAACGTGGGAAGTTCTAAATTTGCTGTGATTCGAAACTTATAGTATGGAAAACATTTCAGAAGAAAAGATAGAGTCTTTGTATTCATATGCCATAACCAAAGGTGTCGTTCTTAGTATTGGTATATCTACTTTAGCCATTTTGGTCTACATGATAGACTATAGTTATCTAATCCACTGGGCTTACTCTATCACTGTACTGACTGTCATGCTAACTATTGTTGTCATTTTTGGTAATCGATACCGTGCCTTGGGTAACGGTTATATGACCTTTACCAAGGCCTTCAAGTTGTCATTCATCATATTTATAGTTTCCTATTCCTGTCAACTAATTTTTTCCATATTACTATATAGTGTTATTGATCCCGATTTACCGGAACTACTCACCGAGGCCACTATTACTAACACCGAGTCTTTACTAAGATCAGTTGGAATGGGCCAAGATCAAATTGATGAACAAATTACAAGGTTAGAAAAAGAAATGCCCAAGCAATTCACAATATTTGCTCAATTAAAAAATTCATGGATGATGGTAGTGCTGTCCGTAGTTTTTGCTGCTATTGCGGGAGCCATAATTAAAAGAAACGAACCCATAATTAAATAATGCCAATTGAAATCTCCATAGTTATACCCTTGTACAATGAGGAAGAATCTATTCCTGAACTATGTGAATGGATAACTCAAACCATGAAAAAAATGGGTTCAACTTTTGAGGTACTCTTAGTTGATGACGGTAGCAAGGACAATTCATGGTCGAAGATAGAAGAGCAATTCAAGATCAATTCCAATTTTAAAGGCATCAAGTTCAATAGAAATCATGGTAAATCAGCCGCTTTAGACATCGGGTTTAAGGCGGCTGCAGGTGAAATTGTCTTCACAATGGATGCTGATTTGCAAGACAGTCCAAACGAAATACCGGAAATGGCAAGAATGATCAGGGAAGAAGGATATGACCTTGTATCGGGCTGGAAAAGAAAAAGACATGATCCCATCACCAAGACCATTCCTTCGCGCTTCTTTAATTACGTCACAAGAGTTATCTCAGGGATTAAGCTGCATGATTTCAATTGCGGTCTAAAGGCTTATAAAAAAGAAGTAGTAAAAAGTATCACTGTGTATGGCGAAATGCATCGCTATATCCCATATATCGCCAAATGGCATGGCTACACCAGGATAGGTGAAAAAGAAGTCAGCCATCAAGCTCGAAAATATGGTAAAACCAAATTCGGAATTGAGCGGTTTATCAATGGTTTTCTGGATCTTTTGTCAATCACGTTTGTAGCAAAATTCCGAAAGAGGCCAATGCATTTTTTTGGTTCCCTTGGCACTATAACTATTGCTACTGGCACCTTAATTACTATATGGCTTATCAGTGAAAAGGTCTACAAAATTCATAACAACTTACCTGTTCGAGACGTCATAGACCAGCCAATATTCTTTTTAGCTCTTGTGGCATTAATTGTTGGAACACAGTTATTCCTGGCTGGATTCCTTGGAGAATTATTGACTCAGAATCAACCCAAAAATGACAATCAACATGTGATTAAGTCATTGGGTGTCGAGAATGTCTAAATATTCCTTAATCATACCGGTATTTAATCGACCTGAAGAATTGGGTGAACTTCTTGATAGTATTATTCCTCAAACTTTCAGGGATTTTGAGGTGATTGTGGTTGAAGATGGCTCAACCGTATCTTCAGAAAACTTAGTTAAATTCTATACTTCCAAATTTCAATTAAAGTATCTTAAAAAAGGTAACTCCGGACCAGGTCTGTCTCGCAATTACGGAGCTGACAAAGCCTCGGGTACGTTCCTTATTTTCATCGATTCTGATTGCATTTTGCCGCCCAATTATTTGCAAAGCGTTGATGAGTTTCTGGCCAAAAACGACTTAGATGTTTATGGCGGCCCTGACCGAGCGCATGAGTCCTTTTCAGTAATACAGAAGGCCATTAATTATTCCATGACTTCCTTCCTAACCACCGGTGGCATCAGGGGTGGAAAAAAACAATTGGAAAGGTTTAAGCCCAGGAGTTTCAATATGGGTATTAGCAGGGACGCTTTTCAAGAATTAAAAGGCTTTAATGCCATGCGTTTTGGGGAAGATATTGACTTCAGCATTCGTCTTGAACGCCATAACTATAAAATGGCACTGATTAATGAGGCTTTTGTCTATCACAAAAGGAGAACAAGTTTTAGTCAGTTTTTTAAACAGGTCTATAATTCCGGAATAGCCAGAATTCATCTTTCACATTTACATAAAGGGTCACTCAAGCTGGTTCATTTCTTACCCAGTGCCTTTCTATTATTCTGTTTGACTTTCTGCATTTTGGCCTTCATCAACCTATCTTATCTAATACCGCTGGGAGCCTTTATTTTTTTTATTCTAGTGGATTCGAGCTGGTCCAATAAAAGCGTGGTGGTAGGAGGTGTTTCGGTGATTGCCAGTTTTGTCCAGTTAATCGGCTATGGGCTGGGTTTTATAAAATCACTGTTTGCCTCAAAAATTATGGCTCAGAAACCAAAATTCAGTTTTGAAGAGAACTATTATGACTGATCTTTTGTGAAAAGTTCCAGCTGCGCAGGTAGTAGTTGAAATGACTTCCTGTGATATGGCGTTATCCCGTGACTCCTGATTCCTTCGCGATGTTCCCGGGTGGGATAACCCACATTTGTCTCCCATTTGTAGTGAGTGTGTTCTTTTGATAGGTTCTGCATAAGTTCGTCTCGATAGGTTTTAGCAAGCACTGAGGCTGCCGCGATAGAGTAATACTTTGAGTCCCCCTTTATAATGCATTGGTGAGGTATCCCATCGTATTTATTAAATCTATTTCCATCGATCAAAAGCAGCTCTGGAGTTAGATTCAAATTTCCAACCGCCAGATGCATGGCTTTAAAAGAAGCATTAAGAATGTTAATCTCATCAATCTCTTCATTAGAAACTTCTGCGACTGAATAAGCCAGCGCCTTCGATTTGATTACCGTGAGTAGCCCATTTCGCTGTTTCGCAGTCAACTGCTTAGAATCGTTAAGGAGATTATCCCTAAAACGCCTGGGAAGAATAACCGCGGCCGCAACTACAGGACCGGCCAAACAACCCCTCCCCGCTTCATCACAACCGGCTTCGATAAGTTCTTTTTGGTAATAAGCTTTAAGTTTCAAGTCAACTCTTTCATGTCTACATTCAAATTTATGATAATGCAATTATAAGCGCATGAAACAAATGACTTAGTGACCAAATATCATCGGACTACAATACCTTTGTACATATATGGAGAAATTGAATACCGAGGACTTTCTCAAATTCTCGAATAGCAATGCAATTGTGGATGTTCGTTCTCCTATTGAATTTAATAAAGGGCACATCCCCGGGGCCACTAACATTCCTCTTTTTTCGGATGATGAACGTTCAGAGATTGGAACTCTGTACAAGCAAAAAGGTCGTGATGAAGCAGTACTATCCGGACTCAATTTTGTCGGTCCAAAAATGGCATCGTTCGTGGAGCAATGCCGACAACTCCAATCTGATAATCATCTACTCATTCATTGCTGGCGTGGTGGAATGAGATCGGAAAGTTTTGCCTGGTTAATGAATACATGCGGAATTAATAGTTTTTTGCTGGATGGTGGTTATAAAAGCTATAGAAATTTCCTGCTTCAGAATTTAACGAAACCTTTCCAGATTATCCTTCTTGCAGGATCAACAGGAAGCGGGAAAACGGAGATATTACAAGGTCTAAGATCCAAAGGAGAGCAAATGATTGACCTTGAAGGCCTTGCCTGCCATAAAGGATCCGTATTCGGAGGATTGGGTCAGGATGAACAACCTACAACAGAACAATTTCAAAATAATTTATTTGCAGATTTGAGTGTTTTAGATAGAAGTTGCCGCATTTGGATTGAAGATGAATCAAATGCCATAGGGAATGTGAATATTCCGCAGGAATTTTGGGCCCAAATGACCAACAGTCCATTTATCAGAATTGAATTGCCGAAAAGTATCAGGGTTGAAAGGTTAGTAAATGAATATGC
>JAJCYL010000169.1 GCA_029262955.1 Cytophagales bacterium
GTTTGGATGCGTTGAGCTACGTAAACCTTATCACTGGTGAAGGAGTGGATGGCCTTGTTTATTTCAACATTGCCAAAGGTGTTACAATTGGTGACGATAAAAGCAAAAAACCTGGTATTTATACAATTAATAGTAGTGGAAATAAGGAGTTGATGTCCAAGCTTGTAGGTGGGGAATTTACAGGATATTTCAGTATTTATTCTGACTTCGTTGTGGTAAACAATGGCGACATATATGCAGCAGGAGTAATGTCAAAATCAGAAAACCTTGTTAGTAATAAAGCTGTGAAAAAATACCTGGAGAAAAAATATATCTATTCAAAGAGTGCACCTGAAAGTGGTGTAATTATTTCCAAGTTTAAAAGAAAGTAATTATGAGACTTTTGACAGTATTAATCCTGGTAGTGTTATCTGTTGTTGGATTTGCTCAAGAAAACATTTTAGCCACAGTATCTAAGTATAAAAAGGTAAATATGTTTGTCAGGAGTACGCCGGTAGCCAGTTATGAGGTTGTTGGTACAATGAAGACATCGTCACTTGGAAAGGGCTCGAAATATCAGGGAAAGGCCTTTGGAGCTGCTGGATACAATCAAATAACCACCGGTATTGATGATGGTCTCGAAAAATATAAGAAAAAGTCTAAAGGAATCGAATCTGCTTTTGATGGTGTTATTGCTGACAAGGCAGGAAAACTTACGTTGATAAAGCTTGATCCTCAGGCCAAGGGTGCTGGTCAAATAGGATTAGGAGCGGATGCGAACGTCACTGCTGAAAAAAAAACCGGCAAACTTATATTTTATGTTTGCCGGCCAAGAGCTGAACATGATGAAGTTGGTGAGTTAACTTACCGTCAGGGTGGATTGGGCGAAACCATGAGGGGCGTAACACATATGGATGTTGCAATTAATGGCTTAATTGACCGTGGCTTGCGTCAGGTAAAAAAAGGTGAAATGGAGGAGTTTGATGGTGTAGTGATTGCACAAAGGGCATTAGATGCAAACAGGGTGATTGGTACTTTTGTCAAGTTTAAGTAGTACATAGCTCTAAATACTACAAAAGATCATCTTGATTTTTTCTTACCTGTAATTGTAATTATTTAGCCAACCTTGGCGGATGGCATATTTAGTAAAACCGATCAATGATTTGGTTCCGAGTTTCTTCGAGATATTCTTACGGTGAGTATCAACTGTTCTTAAACTGATGTCGAGCTTAAGGGCTATTTCCATGGTGGTAAATTCTTCAACGATAAGCCTTAAGATTTCTTGTTCTCGATCGGTTAGTCGTTTCACGGGGGTGACTTGTGTTAAAGCATTAAACGCTAAGTTAGTAGGCTGAGTAGTGACATAAATCAGCATTAGGCTGTATTTCTAATAAGTACCAATACTTATAATCAGAAGTTTACGAGGTCATATTTGAGAGCAAATTTCATAAGTCCGACAATCGTTTTTACCTCTGTTTTATGGAGTATATTCTTGCGATGTGTATCAACTGTTCTGCGGCTAATAAATAATTTTTCGGCAATTTCCTCGCTTGTGTTTTCTTCTAATATCAATTGAAGAATTTCTAACTCGCGTTCTGTGAGGAATTTCGTAGCTTCTTCTTTCTTCTTTTCCTGTTTCACCCTTTCTAACATGATGGACATCACTTCATTACTATAAAACATACTCCCATCGTTAATTCTTTGCAACGCATTTAAAAGTTCTTGTTTACCGGTATTTTTAAGAATATAACCCTCCGCCTCTGACATAAGGATTTCGCTGATGGTCTCTCGATTGTTGTGCATTGATAAAACCAGGATTTTTATATCCGGATACTTGAGTTTAACCTCCCGAACCAGGTCTACACCGCTCATTTTCGGCATATTAAGGTCTGTAATGATGATATCTATCTCTCCCTCCTCCAATTGGCCCATTGCCTGCTTTCCATCATTCGACTCGGCAACAACCTTGTAGCGGTCCTGGTCAACTAGGAGTGCTTTAAGACCATCAATAAACATTTGATGGTCATCTACGATCATTAACCTGACGACGTCCTTCATACTGCAACCTTTAAATGAACTGATGTGCCTTTGTCCGGGACGCTTTCAATGTAAATCTCTCCATTGATGACGTCAATACGTGAGTAGATATTATCCCATCCGATGCCGTCACCCTCCCTGATTTGAGCAGGATCAAAGCCATTCCCGTCATCTTTTATCAGGATATTAATTATATCTTGATTAGCAGATAGTCTGACCCAGATATTATTAGCCTCCGAATATTTAAGAGCGTTGTTGAGAATCTCCTGGACAATTCTATAGAGGAAAATTGCCATTGTCTCCTGGATGGAGAGTTTTTCATCAGGTAAATCAAGATGAATTACAAATTTCCCTGCATCATTGATCATGTGTACCTGTTCTCTTAATGCAGATTCAAACCCAATGGAAATTAATGCATTGGGCATCATATTATGCGAGATTGTCCGTACTTCGTTGACTGCTTCATCTATTAATTTAATAGAATTTCCTACTTGCTTAGTTCTTATCTCATTGAGGTCGTCATCAACCGCGGAAATATTAAGCCGGGCGGTCGAAAGCAACTGACCTAACCCGTCGTGTAATTCTCTTGCGATTCGTTTTCTCTCTTTTTCTTCAGCTTCAATGATTGATTTAAACCTCATTTTTTGATTCTTCTCCCTTTCTTCAGATAAAATCACTCGTTGTTTCAATTTCATTCTATTAAATATTAAGAATCCAATGACTGACAAGACGGACATGCCAATTAATGCAATGTAAAGCCTGTTCCTGGCCTGTTGAAGTTTTGAATCCTGAAAGTCTGCCTCCAGTTTTAAAAGTGAAATCTCTTGTGCTTTTTGTTTGGTGTCAAATTGGAATGTCAGCTGCTGGATGATCTCCTGGTTCTCCACATTAACAGCTTCCTTATACAGCTCAGTATAGGCTTGTAAGTGTTCCAGCGCATTTTTATAGTCCCCTTTGTCCTGACTGATTACGGAAAGCCAGTAATGACCTTCCTGCAACTTTTCTTTGTAGTCTATTTCATTGGCAAGCCTGATTCCTTCGCTTAAATAATCTTGAGCTTTTAACTCATTTCCTAATTTGTATTTGATTATTCCTAAATTAATGGCTGATAAGGCCTTCTTTTGATCTCGGCGGTATAAAGCCTGGCTATCTTTTCTTGATAATTCATAAAAAAGAGAAGTGTAGTAGAGTGCTGAATCTAAATCTCCCTTTAGCATATAAGAGTTACCAAGATTTCCGATTAGTTGAACATATTCATTTACTTTCACTTCACTGGTATTTCGAAGTGCGAGTTTTTTATAATAAATGGCCGAATCGTAATCTTCTTTAAGGTCATAGACATTACCTAGGTTGAAGT
>JAJCYL010000170.1 GCA_029262955.1 Cytophagales bacterium
CATATTCAATTGGTACCTATTCGCTTCTGATAAAGCCAGTATTGATGGGTGAATGTAAAACCTCGGACCCAGTCCCAATTTGATGGAAGCAAAGGCCTTGTATAGTACATTCTTTCTGATGTCACCTCCCTCGGTTTTGGAGGAGACTGGACGATTCAAGTTATCAGCGCTCAATCCCACAATCAAACTTTTGTCCCTAACGAAAATATTTTCGTTGTCGAAAACAGTATACACCACCCCAAAATTAATGGTTGGGTATAGTACATTATTGGCACTCAGGGTTTCGCCTGGCAGGGTATCATCAAACCCATAGAAACGGTTGAATTGAGAACCCCACTTAAGTACATCATTTGCTATTTTATTTTGAACCACCCCTCCTTGTAGCCCAAAAGCTAAAAAGCTGTTGGTAAACTGAGCTAACCTCAAGGTATAAGCTCCGGATAGAAGGAACTTTTGTGAGGTAAATATTCCATTAAAGCCTCTCTTCTCTCTAAAAAATGTCCCTCCGATACCGCCTATCTGGTGTTCTTTACTAGTTTGTGTTTTTAAAGGATAGATAAATGTAGCCTGAGTTAATTCGAAGAAAGATTGATCTTCCTCAGTTCCGGCTCTTTTATAATTAGAAGAGAATTCCATTTCCGGGCGAATTCCTGAATAAGCCGGATTTATTAAGTTGTTTGTGGTAAAATACTGCGAAAACTGACCATCCTGACCAAATAGTGGATTAATTAAAAAGGGTAATATGATGACTAATGTCCTTTTCATTTCAGTTGGCTAAGAGAAAACTTCCGGTTTCTGGATATGTGATTCCGTCTGCAATAAGTGTAACAGAGTAATAATAAACCCCAACATCTGCAATAGTTCCTCCACTGCTTATCCCATCCCAACCAATAGTAGATAAGTCAATGTCGTCACCAGTTTCCCTAAAAGAGTAAACGCTGCTTTGAAATTGATCAAATACTCTAAAATCTACTGAGGTTATTTTGGCTCCGGCAAAATATGGCCTAAACACTCGATTCTCTTCTAATACAGCAGTTGGCGAAAAAGCATCCGGAACAAAAAACTGAGGTGCATCAAGGAATGGGATTAATGACACACTGATCAAGGTCGGTTCGTCTGAAATGAAAAAAGTACTCCTCGCGTCAACCGTACCAAATGTCTCACCGTCTGTGTCTCTTATATCCGCAATTCCTAAATCGACATAAAGAGAGTCGCCTTTACCATATTTTGCAAGGGCTGGTGCCCGCTCCCGGGATCTAACATCCTGACCATTGGGAAGTCCTGCTATACTTAAATCCACCCCATTAAAAGTAGCAGAGATTCCAACTTCTACAGAATCTTGGTTCGACATTGCTGTAATGGCCCATTCTACCTCATCGGCTATACCAATCATATCCTCAGAGGGCATTAAAATATCCGGATCTGCCTGACGTACTTCAACCACTATTAATGTATTTGGGGGAACACCAGTTAAGGTTAACCCATTATAAAAACCATTTAGCCCTAACGGGAAACGTATTGTCTCCAATTTGCTAAAATGGACAAGTTTCCCTTCAATATAACCATCGTTTCCGCCACCGGTGATTTCACCTGAAACCAAAAGTGTGGTATCAGCACCTGCACCTAAAACGCCACTAATGATGTCCAGCAAATCTTCCACAATTAGCCTCCGAACCTGAAGATTAAGCTTTCCGGATTTAGCCATGGTCATCCGTTTCACCCTTATGGTGTCATTCGCAGTAATAGTTTGGTCACTCTGGCCCACAAATCGTAAACCGGCGTGGCGGGTATTGTTCATCAGATTAAGGTTGCTGTAGCTGATGATGGTACCCTGATTGTCAAAAGTGCCATTGAGTGTGGTATTGCCTCCGGCAAAGAAAGAGGCTTGTGAGCCGAGTTTGAAAGTGGCAGCACTGCCGAGGGTGATAGTTTGGGCATTTGCTGAACCCATCAATAAGCCGAGTAATAAGATAATCATTCTTCTCATCCCAATTCTCAAATCCCTCATTTAGTTATTAATTGAACCAGCGGTCACCATCCAAAGGTCCATCGCTACCTGTACCAAAGTAACGGATTGGTTATTCATTCCACCTGCTGTTGAGATAATAATAGATGGAACTACGCTCATTTGATGAATTATCTGAGCGCCATTTCCGTCAATAGTTATACTACCTCCAGATTCGGTAGAAATAATCAATGAACGACCAATTTCGGACAAAGGTGCAACTGGCAAGCGCACAATACCACCACCTCCACCACTTACGAATACCAGGTAGTCCGGTGTTATGCCGCTATCAATATTGTAAGGAAGTGAGGCAACATTGATATTGGAAACTGCAACGTATTGGGAGCCAACGACGTCGAGTGCTCCTTTTGGGGTATCTGTATTAATCCCAACATTTAGATTGGGCGTCCCGTCGCCGATCACCACCGCATCAGGAACATTGACAAACATATCAGCACCAATTGCAATCGAGTTAGAACCCGCTCCAGAAATATTTGTATTATTCCCTAATGCGATTGATTTGTTCCCACCAGCAGTGGATCTGCCTCCCACCGCCACTGCTTCAAGAACAGCTGCAGTATTAATGCCGATTGCAATTGCCTCATTGCCTGAAGCCTGAGCTGTAGTGCCCAATGCTATAGCATCGATACTTAAGCCCGGACCATCAATAAATGCTCCTCTACCTATCAGGACATTGTTATTACCACTAGTTATGTTCGGGCCTGCTTGTTGACCAATTATTACATTGCTTGCTCCGTTTGATAA
>JAJCYL010000171.1 GCA_029262955.1 Cytophagales bacterium
TGGTGCCAGCAATGCATCCCTGAAATGGGGTCCGGATGAACAGGAAAAGTAATATTTTGATGTACACCTCCATCGCTCCAGAAAATCCTGGAAGTGTCGTTGTCATCAGTTTTTGAAGGTTGAATATTCTTGTCAACCCTCATCTTCCATTCTCCTGGGTGTTCACTTTTGATTTCAACCAAATTGGTAGCCCACCTGTTTCCATTCGGATCTTGTGATCTCCTCCACCTACCCAAATGATGAGAACAGGCCAAAATGCCAGGCTTCATGCCTTCAGTTACCCAAACCTTATCCACAAAGTATCCGATTTCTGTACTTATCCGAACGAGATCACCGCTCACCAATTCAAATCTCTCAGCATCCGAAGTATGTATCCAAATTGGATTTCTATTGGCAATTTCTGCAAGCCATTTAGCATTGCCTGATCTCGAATGAATTAATACCGGTAGTCTGAAGGTCGGCACCAATGGAAAATCACCAGCTGCACGATCCATATTGTCTTCGTGAACGTGACTCTTAATATAGATTGGCATCCTATATTCAGGCCATTTCCAATCCACCATAGTTTGAGAATAGATTTCCTGTTTTTTAGAGGGGGAAGCAAATCCTGTGACAGATTTACCATCCACTTCCACCCCTACTACTTTACCATCTTTAATCAAATGACCCTTACCATCTGATTTAGTTTGGTCAACAATGTCTTTGTCAAGTTCTTTGAGGTGTTTGTTGTAAGAGTGTTTCTCCACCTCAAATGCGCCATATTTTCGCATATAATCAAGTGGATTTAAGTCTTCCTCTGATGCTTTTTCTGTCAACCCGGGTGTATGCTCAAATATGTACCGGTAATACTCATCAATAGTGATTTTCTCACCCTTCCTGTAGGGAGAGAGGAAGTGTTCTTTAATCCCTAACTCTCCAGTCGGGTCAATCCTCCAGGAGAGCTCTATCCAGAATTCATCTTCTTCCCAAACTTCTCCAGGATTCACCTCATGGGTAAAGGTCACTTCCTTGCCTGCCCTTCTTGCTGCTTCTCTTAAAACAGGCTGGCGATAAGCAATCCATGTTCCTCCGTGCGTCTCATAGCTATTGATGTCATGTCGTTCGCTTGCGTGCCCCATGGGCAAAACATAGTCGGCAAAATAAGCCGTTTCATTCCAGGTAGGTGTCATGGCTATATGCATTCCAACTTTTTCTTCGTCCGACAGTGCCTCAATCCAGCTAAAACCATCGGGATAAGTCCATACCGGATTAAATACTCTGGTGAAATAGACATCCATTTTACCCCGTCCCTCTTTCAAATAGTATGGCAGAAGAATACTCATCTCGTGGAATGCTAACGGATACTCTTTCGGATAGTGCATCTCATTCCAGAACTTTTGAGCTGGTGGCGTGTCAAAGAATTTTGGTTTGAATCTATTCCATCCACTGGGTAAAGTTCCTCCTACAGTTCCTACGCTTCCGGTCAGGACATTGATAAAATGTAAACATCGGGCAACTGCCCAGCCACCCAGGTTGCCACTACCTGCGCTCCTCCAATTATGGGTTGATAATTGAGAGCCCGCCGCAGCGGCTTCGTGAGCCACCTGAATGATAACCTCTGCCTTAGCCCCACTTTCCTTTTCAGCAAATTCCGGAGTGTACTCTTTATACTCCTCCTTCAACTGTTCTATGAATTCCTCAAAAGTCTCCGGTGAGTCCGCATGCTCATTAGACATATATTCCTGCCAGTTAACCCAATTCTCCATGAAATGTCGGTTATATAAGCCCTCGTCTAATATTATTTTAACCATGGCCAATAAGATAGCCGCTTCAGTACCAGGATAGGTGGGCATCCAATAGTCGGCCATACTTGCGGTATTGGATAACCTTGGATCCATGACCGCTAACTTGGCACCTTTCATCATTCCCTCAATTATCCGTTGAGCATGAGGGTTGAAATAATGTCCTGATTCAAGATGAGCGCTAATTAGCAGAATGAATTTAGCATTCGAATGGTCCGGGGACGGTCTGTCATATCCTTGCCAGATGTTGTAACCAAACCTCGCACCTGAAGAACAAACATTGGTATGACTATTATGTCCATCAACTCCCCATGCCTTGAGCACACGGTCCATGTATCCTTCATGCCCTGGTCGGCCAACATGATAGGCTACTTCATTGTGTCTTTTCTCCTGAAGGGCTTTTCTTATCCTTGAGGCAATGTCATCCAGTACTTCATCCCAGGTGACACGCTCCCATCCTCCAGCTCCACGTTTTCCTTTTCTTTTTAAAGGGTAGAGGATACGATCAGGATCTGTAATCTGGTTAATGGTGGCAGGTCCTTTAGCGCAATTACGTCCCCGGCTTCCTGGATGATAAGGATTGCCTTCGAATTTCCGAACTTTTCCTGAATCTTTGTCTATATAAGCGAGGAGACCACAGGCAGATTCACAATTGAAGCAGGTTGTAGGAACGATACTGTAATTTTTCTTAACCTTCTTCGACCATTTCTTAGCCTCATACTCTGTCCAGTTGTCCCATTGCTCCGGTGGAGGGAACTTGGTCAGGTCACCAGGCTCGGTGATTCGCTCGACTTCCTCAAAGTCTTGATGTAAATCGGGGATAATCTTTAGCTTTTCAGCTATTCTTTCAATGGTTGAGACCTTATGCTTGTATGACATAATTAGCTTAATGAGATTTTTTGAGGTGCTTCTACCCAAATATGTTCTGACAGATACAAACCGATTAAAACTAAGAGAGACGGAATAACGGGGTTTCCACCATACCAGAGGATCGCCGTGGGAAGTATAGAACCTAAAACCACAACGCCACCCCAAAATAGTTTGGAATAACTACCTTTGGTAATCATTGCTGCTACTCTCTTTGCATCCTCAGTTGGGTGAGTAATCGATAGTTCAAAAAAGACAATTCCAATATTTATCAAAAGCAACCAGAATAATGATTGAGAAAGTAACGGCTCCCAGTTAGGAGAGATTTCCAGAAAAGAATTGAACACTAATATTGTCGCTATTCCGGCAATGAGACTGTGTAAAATCATATGAATGGGAAGCACCGGACTCTGCCAAAAATCGCGTCCTTTGGCCTGTGCAAATAGAAATGCTGTATACACAGCAGTTAACAAGGCAAATACCGCTGTCAGCCACATAACTACCTTCTCAATACTCCATAGGCCATAAAACATAGACAGTCCCCATAATGTAAGTAGTGCTCCAAATATTGTTATGAAATAACCACCTCTTACTAACCAACTGTTCCATTGGGGTCTTAACAGGACATATAAAAATCGCTTAGGCTGATCGAGGTCTTTAACCAGAAACCCTCCTGTAGCAGTCAAAAAGAAGAGTGATAGACCAAGGAGCCACCACCAATTCTGAGGGTCAACCTTATCTGAATAGCCATTGGCCCAAGTAAGAAATCCGACCAGAAAAACACCCGCAGATATTGCTTTGGTGAATAAATAAGTGCTTACCTCCCAGCCCCATAGTATTCCTTTATCAGGAGCGTCATAAACTCTTCGGGGGGAAGATTTATCCATTAGTGCTTCCACATTACTTACAGGTCGACGTTTACTATCTGCTGCCAGTTCATCTGCAAAACGTGCATAGTGCCCTACTCCTTTATCCTGGGAATTCCAGATATAGTTATCTGATTTCTCTGTTTCATTTGGAGTTAATGAGGCTTTATCTCCATCGATATAAAATACATTTGGACTGGTCCCTTTTTCAGGTTTTCTGACTGAAACCTGTTCCCTACTCAACAGCTGTGCAATTTCTGTTTCCGGATTGTGCATGTCACCAGAAATAATTGCATGCTCCGGGCATACATTTACACAAGCTGGTTCTAATCCTACATCTACCCTATGAGCACAGTAATTGCACTTTGCTGCTGTATGTGTTTCCGGATCAATATATAATGCATCATACGGACAGGCTTGCATACAAGATTTACATCCAATACATCGGTCATTGTTAAAATCGACAATACCATCATCTCTAACAAATAGTGCCTCAACCGGACATATCTCAACGCAAGGGGCATCAGTACAGTGATTGCATCTTGAGACAGAAAACACACGTCTGGTATTAGGAAATTCACCCTTCTCGGTTTGTTTGACCCAAGTACGATTTACACCAATTGGAACATCGTGTTCTGACTTACAGGCCACCGTACATGCGTGGCAGCCAATACATTTGCGGTTGTCAATGACAAATCCGTATTTCATATATTCTTAGGTTAGTGGGGTATAAATTGATTGAATCCTCACACCGGTCAAATTACAATTTTATAATGGGTAATCTAAAGTCATCCGCGGTTTCAACAGGTAACTTTTGTTACCATGTAGGTGGAAAAAACGATCAGCCAGTTTTTCATGTACCATCCATGTCCTTCATTTATTCGGAAGAATGACTAAATTGGATTACCAACTAACATCTCAATAAATGTCATCTCGAAGAAAATTTCTTACGACCAGCCTTTTAACAACTGCGTCAATTCCATTTGCCACACACGCCCTTTCGAAGACTAAAAAGGAATTAAATATAAAAGGCCTCTCTAACCTGCCTGAAGAAGATTTTTGGAATCAAGTAAGGGCTATGTTTCCAATTCCAAAGGATGAGGCATACTTCAATACAGGAACACTTGGTGTCCTCTCCTACCCGGTTATGAATGCAGTCGTTGATGCCATTAGGTTTAATGCTGAAAATGCAGCCCGTACAGACTATAAGGGCGAAGGACCACTTCTACTGTCTGGTTATGAATCTTTTGAGGAAACCCGTAAACAAGTTGGAAATCTGATTAATGCCGATTATAAGGAAATCTCTCTTGTTCAAAATGCTACCGTAGGGATGAATTTTCTGGCTCATGGATTGGAGTTGAATTCTGGAGATGAAATTATTCAAACAGATCAGGAACATGGAGGAGGGTCGTCAGGATGGAAATTAGTAGCGAAAAGGTTTGGTTTGAACTATAAAGAGGTCAAAATGCCAGTTCCCGCAAATGATCCCCAGGAAATCATAGATCGCATCACTAAAGCCATCACCCCCAAAACAAGAGTGATTGCAATACCAGCCCTGGTTTCGGTGTATGGAGTGGTCATGCCTGTCAAAGAAATCTGTGCTGAGGCAAAAAAGCGTGGTATATTGACCGTGTTAGATGGTGCGCAAAATGTCGGTCAGGTGCCGGTAGATGTTAAAGCTATTGGTTGCGATGCCTATTTCTCGAGCTTACATAAATGGCTACTCGCACCGGCCGGAAGCGGCATTTTATTTATTAAAAGTGACCTTCAACCTAAAGTGTGGGCGACTCTCGCCAGCTACAATTGGGAAAATGAAGAAGATCATGGCTTTCGGCTACAGCAGTATGGGACCGGGCTTCCAGCAATTGTAACCGGTCTTGATGCGGCCATTAAATTCCATAACGACATAGGTTCTCAAAGATGGACTGACAGAGTTAAAACGCTTGGTGATTACCTGAGGAGTGGACTTCAAAAAATCCCAAACCTGACCATTCACTCAAGTGTTCATCCCGATATGTGTGCAGGACTTACAACCTACGAAATACCTGGGGTCTCTGGCCCTGATGTACAAAAAGAACTTTGGACTAAGGGAAAACTTCAGCCAAGATCAGTTGGAAAGAAGATGGTCCGACATAGTACGCATATTTATAATTCAAAAGAGCAAATTGACAGTGCCTTAACCATCTTAAATGATATTGCTAAACGTGTATAGATGTCAACACCTATCATTTTTTTTAACATTAATGGTTCTAAACTTCTCTAGGATCTGAACTTCAGGAAAACCTAACTGACTTATACTAGCAAGTATTCGTTGATCCTCAGCATTTCTAGTAATTTTGGCCTTGAAATAA
>JAJCYL010000172.1 GCA_029262955.1 Cytophagales bacterium
CCTTCTGTCTATTGGGCAGGGAACAACGCTTAACAAAGATTGGGATGGTATCTGGAGACCCTGGACTTATGTAGGTGACTTTGGTTGGTCCACAGAAATACGAATTCCATTCAGAACATTAAATTTTGATCCTTCAAGTGACACCTGGGGAATAAATTTTCAACGAACTATTCGCAGGAAGAATGAAGAACTACTATGGACTGGACATAAACTGAATCAAGGGTTGATCCGACCTCAAAACGCAGGACACATCACTGGACTGAAAGGCATTTCACAGGGGCTTGGGTTAGAAGTGGTCCCTTACGGAAAGGTAGAGCGTAGTAGGTTTGAGCTTGAGGATGAGGAGGGTTTTGATCAAACGACTAAAGCAGATGGAGGGTTGGACATCAACTACAGCATTACCCCAAGCTTAAAAGCCTCCTTCACGCTTAATACTGATTTTGCAGAGACTGAGGTGGATACTCGTCAGGTAAACCTTACCCGTTTTCCTTTGTTTTTTCCAGAACGCAGGGATTTCTTTTTAGAAGGTGCCAATATCTATCAATTCGCACCACGAAGTGGTGTAACCCCATATTTCAGCAGACGGATTGGCTTAGAGGAGGGAAATCCTATCCCCATCAACTATGGGGGCAGAATTATTGGCCGACTAGGGAAATTTGAAATTGCCGCACTCCAGGTGCGAACAAGCTCTCAGGACACAGTTAATGCGGAGGACTTTTCAGTAGTTCGAGTAAAAAGAAACTTCCTTAAAGAAAGTACCGTCGGCGTAGTCTATACCAGGAGGCATACCAAGGATGGCGAGGAATATTTTGACCCGGTTCAGGACAGGCACACATTTGGGGCTGATATAGGCCTTAACACTTCAAAATTCATGGGTAACAAAAATTTGCAGTTTCAAGCCTTTTATATTTTCCATAATTCCTTTTCTCCACTTGATGACGAGACCGACATTTCCGATCGATCAAGCAGGGGCATCCGCTTAAACTTTCCCAACAGACCCTGGTCTGCTGCGGTGTCCTATAGAGAGTTTGGTGACGCGTTTGATCCCGCAGTAGGTTTTAATCAAAGGAATTCCTTCCGACGAGTTGAGCCGCGGTTTACCTATTCTCCATTGATTGAAAAAAGTGATGTAATAAGAGAATTAACTTGGGAGTTTAGCTTTGAAAATTTAATGAGTCTGGGTTGGAATAAGCTTACCCAAAATGCAAGATTCACCCCAGTTGGCATTCGTTTTGAAACGGGAGATGAAATATCCTATCAGTTCATACGAAACTTTGAATTACTCTTAGATGACTTTGATATTCTTGGGGATGGTTCTATAGTTATTCCGGTAGGAAGTTATACAAATTGGACTCATAATATAGAAATAGAAGCAGCTAACTATCGTCGAATAGTGCTTGACTTCGAAATTGGTGCCGGTGGTTTCTGGTCTGGTAAGAGTACTTCCTACCAAACCGAATTAACCATCAGACCTGTCTCCGGTATTAATCTAAGTGTAGAATACATTTATACCGATGTCAAGCTTGAAGAAGGTGAGTTCAACACCAACCTGATTCGCTTTATTGGCAATTTTGACTTTACCCCCTTCGTGTCATTTTCCAGTAACATTCAATTTGATGACTTGAGTGAGAGGCTTGGATTAAATAGTCGGTTTAGATACACCATTACACCTGGTTCTGACATTTTCCTCATTTATAATCACAATTGGATTGAAGACCAGGATCGTTTTAGAACCACATCTAACACTGGAGTAGTGAAGGCCACGTTTACGCATAGATTCTAATTATCTCGTCATTGCGAGGCAGAGCCGAAGCAATCTTTTGGGTAAGAGGCGCTGAGAGAACGGTGGATTGCTTCACTTCGTTCGCAATGACGCCTTTTGTTTAAAGCCATTAAGACATGGAAAAACAGATTTTTAAACTCGTTCAAAACCCAACTTCTCTCTCACCCTGTCAAGTACTCCTCGAATCACCGGTCTGGCTTTATCTTCTCCTTCTTGCAGCTTTTGCTCAACGTCTTCCGGGTGTTCCATCAACCAGGCAAATTTCTCTCGGACGTCACCAAACCTATCGATTATTAGCTCGAATAACTCTTGTTTAGCATGGCCATATCCGTAATTGCCTCCTAAATATTTTTCTCTTAATTGCGCTGTTTGGTCAGGTGATCCTAATACTTTGTACAGCGCAAAAACATTACAAGTGTCTGGATTTTTAGGCTCTTCTAGAGGGGTGCTGTCAGTTACTATAGCCATGACATTCTTCCGAAGTTGCTTATCCGTTTGAAAGATGTCGATAATGTTGCCATAGGATTTGCTCATCTTATTTCCGTCAGTCCCGGGAATGACCATTATGTTTTCATCAATCTTAACTTCGGGGACTACAAATGTTTCTCCATATTGGTGATTGAAAGAATTGGCAATATCTCTTGTAATCTCGAGGTGCTGTTTTTGGTCTTTCCCAACAGGTACGAAGTTGGCATCATATCCAATGATATCGGCCGCCATTAAGACAGGATAGGCGAAGAGACCGGCATTGATTTTACTCTTTTGACCCTGACCAAGTTTGTCTAATTTGTCCTTATAAGAATGGGCATTCTCCAGCATGGGAATCGGGGTAAAACAAGCAAGAAACCAGGTTAATTCACAAACTTCTGGTACTCGCGACTGTCTATAAAATGTATTTTTATCAGTATCGAAACCGACAGCTAACCAGGCTGCCGCCGTGGCAAGCGTATTCTGTTTTCTAATCTCAGCCTCTTTAATGGTGGTAACTGAATGTAGGTCCGCGATAAAAAAGAAGGAATCATTTTCCGGCTTCTTAGACATTTCGATAGCCGGCAAGTAGGCACCTAATAAATTTCCCAAATGGGGTTTACCTGAACTTTGAATTCCTGTGAGTATTCTTGCCATCAATATTTGAATTTGCGCAAAGAAAAGAAATTTAAAAGCCTTTAGTAGCTTTAACCATCACCTAATTTCAAAAAATGAAAAAGATAATATTTATACAATTGATTCTATTCGCTACTTTGGGAGCCATGGCTCAATCCGTGGATAAAAAATACATTAACCCGGCTAGCGGTTATAGCAATGCCGTGGCAGTAACTACAGGGACTGTAACTACACTTTATGTGGCTGGCCAGGTAGGTAGTGGCGCAACCCTGAACGAACAGATCCGGACTTCATTTCAGGGAGTTTTAAAACAACTAAAAGATGGCGGGGCAACTTTTAAGGATGTAGTGAAAATGAATACCTACATCGTCAATTATAGTGAAAAGGATTTGGACCTTTTTCGTGACATACGAAAGGACATGTTTGGTGATCAGGAAATGCCAGCCAACACACTTGTCGGTGTCAGCTCATTGGCCACTGACGACATCAAAGTAGAGATGGATGCCGTGGCTATATTTGCAAAAAATTAAATAACCGTAATAAATAATTAATTAGATGAGTTTAAGAATTGTGGTATTGCCGCTTATAGCAATATTGGTGGGTTGTGGCAAAACAGATAATGGAAGTGGGGATGACCAAAAGCTGCCCAGGATAGCCATTGCAGGCATTGCTATTGAATCCAGCACTTTTTCGCCAGCTCAGAGTCATGAGGAAGCTTTTCACCCCAAGGTTGGTGACCAAATATTTGACTCCTATCCGTTTATGTCAGTTGATTCACCAAATAGGAAAAGAGCCAACTGGATACCCACACTTAGAGGAAGGTCCTTACCCGGAGGGATCGTGACCAAGGAGGCTTATGAGTCAATGGTAACCAAAACGCTGGAAATGCTGAGGGAAAATATGCCATACGATGGCATATTTTATGACATCCATGGTGCCATGAGTGTCGTTGGTTTGGATGATCCAGAGGGTGATTTTATAATCAGAATACGCGAGGTGGTTGGCAAGGATGTACTGATCTCCACGTCAATGGATTTGCATGGAAATGTATCAGAAAGGCTGGTTCAGCACAGTGACCTGATTACCTGTTACAGAATGGCTCCCCATGAAGATGCGTTGGAATCGAAAAAAAGAGCAGTTGATAACCTATTGGATAGGTTAGAATCGGGAAAAGGTAAACCGAAATACAAAGCATGGATTCCAGTGCCTATTTTATTGCCGGGTGAAAAAACCAGTACCCGTATTGAACCAGGCAAAAGCTTATACGCCAAGCTCGCTCCAGCTACTCAACATGAAGGTATTATTGATGCAGCAATTTGGGTGGGCTATGCGTGGGCAGATGAACCTCGCAATCATGCGGTTGTCGTGGTAACAGGAGATGAAAAGGAGGCTGTGACGGCAGCAGCTGAAGATCTGGCTAAAAGCTTTTGGGATGCCCGATCAGAATTCGATTTCGTAGCCCCAACCGGAACCCTTCATGAAATTCTCGACAAAGCTGTGGGCAGCAACAAAAGACCTTTTATGATCAGTGATATGGGTGACAACCCCACCGCAGGTGGTGCAGGTGATGTCACCTGGACATTAAAGGAGATTCTTGATCGACCTGAGTTTAAGTCAGAAGACGGACCATCTTTGATCTACGCATCAATACCGGGACCAGCATTTATTGAGAAAGCCCTGGAAGCAGGTGTTGGTGGTATGGTTGATGAGTTAGCCGGTGCGGAGATTGATCATCGTTACTCTCCTCCTATCCGTCTCGCAGGTAAGATATTATCGATTGAACAGGGTGATGTTCATGCGGAGACTGAGGTAGTGGTTAAAATCGGCAGCGTCTCAATTATCGTTACCAAAAAGCGCAAACCATATCACAAGGAAGTTGATTTTACCCGACTCGGCTTAAATCCACGGGAGACTGATATTGTGGTAGTCAAAATTGGTTACCTCGTTCCTGAGCTCTATGACATGAGGGCAGATTGGATAATGGCCCTTACCCCTGGTGGGGTAGATCAGGATCTGATCCGCTTGAACCATCAAAGAATCAAAAGACCGATGTATCCCTTTGATAAGGATATGCCGGATCCGGATCTATCAGCCCGATTGATCCCCTCTTCCAGTGAATAGGGAGGTCACAAAAGAAGTATCTCCAGAGTTTCCTGGAGCTTGATGAGGAATATCAATTATAAAATATTATCAAATTTCGGCAGTTATAAGACAATATACGTTTCAGTTGTTAAAGAATTCCTAATTGATAACCAGAGCTATGATTTTAGCCCATTCCTTATCAATTTTGTTGCGATTAAATATGTACTTAAAAATGAAAAGATTCAGCCATTTCGTAGTTGCATTCACGCTGTGTGGTTTTGGTC